>JBGOTY010000006.1:0-24552 GCA_041476745.1 Verrucomicrobiia bacterium
GAGCCGACGCCGGCGCGTTGCCGCGATAAGTGGGTCCACAATCCCGCCAGCCGCGGGAGCATGTATTGAAGCTGAGCCAGCTCAACCTGAATCTGACCTTCACGCGTTCGGGCGCGCTGCGCGAAGATGTCGAGAATGAGTTCGGTGCGGTCGATCACCTTTACGTTGAGGCCGAGGATTTCGCTGAGGTTGCGACCTTGCGCGGGCGAAAGGTCGTCGTCGAAGATCACGATGTTGGCATCCGTATCGCGACAGCGCGCCGCGAGTTCTTCGACCTTGCCGGTGCCGATGAAAGTTGCCGCAGCCGGTGAGTCGCGCTTCTGGCTGATGACGTCGAGAACTTCCGCGCCGGCGGAAACCGCGAGTTCGCGGAGTTCTTCGAGGGAATCTTTCACGGCCCACTTGTCGTGGCCGGGTCTCTCCAATCCGATAAGGAGCGCGCGCTCGCGGAGCGGCTCCTGCGTGTCGTGCATCTTCAACTTACTGAATTTTCTTCCTTATGCTTCATAATCTGGAGGATGCGTTGCGCCGTAAACGACGACAATTCCTCACGCCCGACTTCCAGCCAATCTAATTGAGTTTCGCGACGAAACCAAGTCAATTGTCGCTTCGCCAGCTGCCGCGTGCGCGTCTTGATCAGCGCCACCGCTTCCGCGAGTGAGAGATCACCCCGCACGTGCGCGACCAATTCTCGATAACCCGCCGCCTGCATCGCGGTTGCGTTCTTCTCCAGTCCGCCCTCCAGCAACTGGCGCACTTCAGTCACCCACCCGGAGGCGATTTGTTGGTCGATTCGCCGTTCGATACGCACGTGTAGATCTTTGCGATCGCGGTTTAGCAGGAACCCCGCAGCTGTGGTGGCGCGACTGCCTTCCTCCCGGCCCCACTCCTTCTGTAATTCGCTGATCGGCTTGCCCGTCTCGTGAAACACTTCCAGCGCACGCACCAAGCGGCGCGGGTTGTGGCGGTCGATGCGCTTCGCCGTCGCCGGATCCAAGCGCTCCAGTTCTTCGAATAATTGAACCACAGTCATTTTCTCCAACCGCTCACGCAATGCCTCACTGCGGGGCGGTCCCTCGAACAATCCATGGCGCAAGGCACGCACGTAAAGGCCGGTCCCGCCAACGATCAGCGCCTTCCTCCCCCGCGCATGGATCCCGTCAATGACTCGCGAAGCCATCTCGATGAACTGTTTTGCGTCGAAGACCTGGTTGACCTCGCAGACATCGATGAGATGGTGCGGCACGAGCGCCCGCTCCTCGGTGGTCGGCTTGGCCGTGCCAATGTCCATGCCGCGGTACACCTGCATCGAGTCCGCCGACACCAGTTCCGCGTCCAGCGCGCGCGCCAGTTCCAACGCAACAGCGCTCTTGCCAACGGCGGTCGGCCCGACGAGGAAGACGGGTTCCATTGCTTCCATATTATCATGTGGCATCATCTCCACAACGCCACGATGAACCTCGCCGTCGGGCACAGAACGTGTCTTATCCGCGCCTTTGCTCGCCAAACAAGGCACAATACCTGCGGTGAGAATGACTGCGTGAGCTTACAGCGACGGACAAGCACTCTGCGTTGCGCGATGGCGGCACTGGGATTATGCCTAATGCCGACGGTATTCGGCGCCGTCATCCTCGTGACGAATGATTACCCCACCATCCAGGCGGCGATCGATGCCGCCGGATCGAACGACACGATCCAGGTGCAAGCCGGCACATACCGCGAATCCCTGAACATCATCGCGCCGGTGCGCATCATCGGGTCGGGCTCCACCAATTGTATTGTTCACCACACCAATGATGTGCTGGTGACAATCACCTCGGCCGGCACCGTTGAGTTGACCGGAATTGAGATTTGCGGCGGCGAAGTGGCGTTCGGCGGGGGCTTTTCACCGACGGTGCCGAACGGCATTATCGCCAGCAACACGACGCTGGTTCTCAATGATGTGGCGGTCAACATGACACGCAACTTCGCGGTAACGGTCATGGACGGATCGCTCTTCGCGACGAACGTGGCGCTCTACACGCGGAATGTGCTCCAACAATGGGACGTCGGATTTCAGTTGAAGGGCTGTTTCGCGCGCATTTACCAGTTGACCCAACAGGCCGGCCAAATCGATCACACCGTCAACATTAACGATCCCCCCGCCAAGTTTTCCGATGTGCACGTCGAAAACTCCACAATCCGTGCCTCGCATTTGGGTTATGGCGAATGCATTCGGACGTACACACAAAGCTCGGTGGTGATCAGCAATTGCGACCTCTATCGCGCACCGGGCGGAGACGTGGTCACCATCGGCAACCAGGCGATCGGTATCAACGGTTATTCCAACACCGTGATCATCACCGAAAACCTGATCGACTCCCTGCCGACCGGCATCCGCGTCTTCGGCTCGCTCCCCAACAGCAACGTCATCAAGATCGATCACAATGACATCATCAACTGCGAAAGCAACGGTGTGCTGGAGGCTTCCATGTCCTATGAAGGAATCGATCTGGGCGGCGGCGTGGCGCAGTCACCTGGACAAAACGTCTTCTCCAATCCCGGCGCGCGAGACGTGGAATTGACTAGTTCGTCCGGCAACATACACGCCCTCTCCAACTGCTGGACGACCGCCAACCCGGATGACAGCATCATTGATCAACTCGACTCAGCGAGCCTTGGCCAGGTGTTCTACAACCCGACATTCTGCGCGCCCGTCGTCGTCGATTGCACGCTGACACCCGCGTTAGCTACCAATGTCGTCAGCTTCGCCGATACGGTCGACGCCACGGTCACAACCAACGGCGGCCCTGCGGTCGGCGCATCCGTTGTTTTTACCGTAGTCAGTGGCCCCAACGCGGGCCAGGGTACCAATGTCACGACCGACTCTAGCGGACAGGTCAGCTTTAATTACTTCGGCAATGGCAGTGTGGGAACCGACACGATCCACGCCATTGCGACTGTTGCCAGTGTTTCGGCCACCGGCACCGCCAACAAGGTGTGGGTTGGCGTCCCTCCGCTAGTCACCTGCCCCGCTGACATTATCACGAATACCGTCGCGGGTACCTGTGCGCGTACGCTGGCATATAGTGTCCCTGCCTCGGGCACGCCGGCGCCGGTTGTCACTGTCACTCCGCCAAGCGGCAGTACTTTCCTTCCTGGCATGACGAGCGTGACGGTCACCGCATCGAACGTCTCCGGCGTTGCCCAGTGCTCGTTCACCGTCGTCATCAATGATAACGAATTACCGCTCATCGCCTGCCCCGCCGATATTGTTACCAACATCACCCTGCCCCAGACCCAAGTGAACATCACCTTCGGTTCACCCACGGCCAGTGATAACTGCGGCACCGTTACCACCAGTTCCTCGCCCGTGTCAGCCAGCGCTTTCGCTCTCGGGACCAACACCGTGACTTGCACCGCGATTGATTCAGCCGCCAACACCAACACGTGCAGCTTCCACGTCATTGTCTTGAGCCTGCCCGCACCCAACCAACCACCTGTCGCCTTGTGCAGCAACATCACTGTGAATGCCGACGCAAGTTGTCAGGCGACGGTAACAGCGCTCGCGATGGATGCCGGTTCTTTCGACAACGACGGTACTATCACGAGCCGGTCACTCAGCCCGGCCGGACCGTTCGCCTCTGGCACCAATAACGTCATGTTTACCGTCTTCGACAACAGTGGCGCCTCCAACACCTGTAACGCGCAGATCATCGTCGTGGACACCACACCGCCCGCAATCGGTCCGTGTGCCAGCATCCTCACAAACGTGGCGGCGGGTGTCACCAACACTGTCGTCAACTTCCCCACACCATCGGCCAGCGACAATTGCGGTGTCGCCACCACCTATTGCTCACCCGCTTCCGGATCGGTCTTCCCGCTCGGAACGAATACTGTCACGGGAACCGCCGTGGACACCTCCGGCAACACTAACACCTGCAGCTTCAATGTCATCGTACAGGGAGCGCCGGCGGCGACACACAACCTTGCGGTCCTGAGTGTCAAACCACCCAAGAAAATCAACCTCAGTGGCCGCAAACCCAATCAGACAAAAAGTGTCCGGGTGACGATCCAAAACCTTGGCACTCATAGTGAAACCATCGCCGACCTGAATGCGCTTACAAACGTCGTCATCTTCAGCGTCGAGTCATTGGGGGTCTGTCCCGTGCCGGCGATCTCGCTGGTGCCGCTCAAGAAGAGGTTCCCGATTGTGCTTGGGCCGAAGAAGAAACTGACCTTGCTCTACAACGTCACATTCGGCTGCGTCAATGATCCGCTCGCGACAACGAAGAGTGCTAACCATTCGGATTTCCGCTACACTGTGACGGTCAACCCCGCGGCGCTTGATGGCAACACCGACACACAACCGTCCAACGATGTGTGCCCGCGCCAGCCAAATCTGGCGATTGGCGACAAAGGTTGCGGAAACAGGGACCCGGTGACCAAACAGCCTGGGGCTGACGTGCTCACCGACGTAATCATGAAGTGACTACGACGTGAAAGAGCCACAGTCACAGACGATCACGCTGGCGGTGCGGGTTACTCCGCGCGCCAAGCGCAATGCCGTGACGAAGATGGAAGACGGAAGCATCAAAGTTTACGTCACGGCCCCGCCGGAAGATGGTCGCGCGAACGAAGCCGTGGTGGAAACCATCGCGGAATGGCTGGGCGTGAAACGCCGACAGGTCGCGATCGTGACTGGCGCGACAAGTCGCAACAAGATCGTGCGGCTGACCGGCGTCTCACAAGAGCAGATTGATGCTGCGTAACAGAGCCGAAACTCCTCAGCCCAAAATCCCCACTCCCCCAGGGTTGTCGATCACGAACAGCCATCGACCATCGGCTTGTCGCCTCAGGACATCGGTAGTGGTCCCCTCCATCTGAACCGTTTTGCCATCGGCACCGGTTCCCTTGAGCGTCCACTTGACGAGAGAAAGCGCGAGGTCGCCTGCGACGACCAGTTGAAACCTGCCCATGCGTAAGGTTGGCTTCATTGACAAAAACCCGTTCAGGGCGGCCCGCAATGCCACGGTTCCCTCCGCCACCTGACCCGGCTGCACCACAAACGTCGCCTTCGGTTCATAAAACGCCAGGATCACCTCGATGTCTCCCTGGTTAAACGTCTTGAAGAATTCTCGTACTGCTACTTCAGGACTATTCATGACCAGGACTCCTGGCCGTCAGTCGCCACTTTTCAATGCAGGCCAGCGAGAAAATTCCACCCACCGCAAGCAGTATCGCACCTGGCTCAGGCACCGCAGCTACCGAAACGTTGTCCAATGCCGGTCCGATATTTGCATCCTGGGTATCGGTACTGAAGAACTCAAGCGTCGTATTCGTCCCCAATGCGGTGAATGTCCAGTTGTCGGTCACCCAACCCATGTTTGCAGAAGTGTGGCCAGTGGAATCGAACGTAAAGCTCGTTGATTGCCCTGCGGCCTGTACGCCCATCGAGCTTAGGCGGGCTGTGGTGGGATTCGCAGCCATGGCAAACGTGACGACGTACTGTTGGTTGGAAACCGTGGCGAATGTCTGCTCAATCCCGCCAATACCTGGCGAGCCGTTGAGATCAAGACTCTTAATTCCATCCGCGGTCTGCCAGCCGGGATCGTAGTCGATTTGTGCACGCGTAACAACCCAGCCGGTAACGGCCGTCGAACCGGGATTAAGGCTCGTGAAAAACCCAGGGCCCTGTTCGAAGCTTCCGTTGACCAGCAGATTGGCGTGCGCCGTGGTCGCAGTAATGGCCAAGCATGATAACCCCAATGCGATATTGCGTGCAGAACTGGATATGATGGACTTCCTCATGGCTTCTCCTCATGTCGCCTGACTTTGCAGGTCATTGTTTGGCTTGTTTAATTCGCTGGCGGGAGGCCAAAGGAAGGTCTCGTCTCACAGAACTTGCAGGAGACAAAATACCCGCAATCCTCGCCCGAGCCCGCTGGCTTGGAAGGCATACTAGATAAGGCATCCCGAATAGTCGAGGCAAAAGGGAATGGGAAGGAGACACGTTAGTCGAGCGCGACAACCTGCTCGATCAATTGATCGGTCAGGAGACGTTCGGTCGCGCCATGCGGATCAACACGGTCGATGGCGCTGCCGTTGGTGTACACGAGCGAGCCGTCACGACACAGGTCGAAGGACAACACGCCGCGGGCCACCGTGTGTTCCGTGCCGTCGGCGGCTTTGCGAACGAGTTCCCAGGACCTGGGTACGAGCGCGGGACTGGTTTCGCCGGCGCGGCGCGCGCCGCGGATCGCCTCGTCGGCGTCAATGAGGTTGCCCCAAATCATCAGGCGGCGGACGTCCATTTCCTGCTGTTTGGCGCCGCGCGCGTCAATCAACGGTTTGCCCGTGAAACTCAAGGTGAAGAAATTGAAAAGCTGAAAGATGGCCTGAAGCAAGCGGAACGGCATGCAGACAATCCCCCAAAGAAACCGCCAGAGGCTGATTCGTTCGTGCGGCGAATGGTAGGGACGACGGATAAAATACAACGCGCCATCGGCGGCGATCTGTGGGCCGAGCAAATCAGAGTCCGCCTCCTCTGCGAGACAGGTCATGTTACCGGTATTGAGGTCGAGTCGCTGGACCGTGTAGGGTCCGAGCCCCGAATAGCGGCCATCGCGGTCGCGCATCACGCCGGCGGATTGAAACACCAGTTGCCGCGGCGCGCCGGGAATCCATTGTGGGGCGAGATCGGCTGAATCGCCTTCCGTCACCTCGGTCAAGGCACCGCCATCGGCGCGTTTGGTGGCAATGTTCGCGGTGCCGGCCTTCTGCCAGACGCTGCACGCGACAAGTTCCTGATTGGGCCGTGCGCTAACGAACTGCACATGACGGTCCGCGCTGTGGGAGAGCCGTAGTTCATCGTTACCGCCGTCGCGCACGGCGAAGATGCCGGTGACCCGGTCCACTTCCAGGGTATACAACAACTCGCCCAGGTCGCGTCCGCGCGACAGTCCCGTGATAGAGACGTGCATCTCGGCCGGGTCACGCTCCGCAGTGTTGCCCCAAATCAAACCGCGCGACATGAATCGCGCGCCGCGCCCCTCGCCTTTCCATGCATGTTGCTGTTGGAGACGGAGCGCACGGTCCCGGACGGTCTGGGCGAATTTGCTTTCGATGGTGCGGACAGGTTCATCACCCAACTTGAGGTGAAGTTTGCCCTGGGCGAGATAAGCGAGATTCAAGCTCATGCTTGGCGCATAGGAATAATCGAACCCGCGCCAGGATTCAAGCCCTTCGGGTCTCCCGATTTGCCGAACGCGGGCTCAGTTATCCTTGAGCTTGTCCCGGAAATGCTGGCGGAATTTCGCCACTTTGGGCGCGATTACCATCTGGCAATAGGGCTGTCTGCCGTGCAGCCTGAAATACTCCTGATGATAATCCTCGGCTTTGTAGAAGGCCTTGAACGGCGAGAGTTGCGTCACGATCTGGCCGTTCCAAATCTTCGCGGCGGCAATTTCCTTGATCACCTGTTTGGCCACGGCCTTCTGTTCGTCGTTGCGATAGAAGATCACTGATCGATACTGCGTGCCGACATCGCTTCCTTGTCGATCCAACGTCGTGGGATCATGCACGGTAAAGAACACTTCCAAAATCGCCTTGAGCGAAACGACCCTGGGGTCGAACGTAATCTGGCTCACCTCCGCATGACCGGTGTCGCCCGTGCAGACCTGTTCGTAGGTGGGATTCGGCACGGTGCCACCGGAGTAACCCGATTCAACTTTTTCCACGCCCTTCAACTGTTCGAAGACCGCTTCCGTGCACCAGAAACAGCCGCCGCCGACAGTGATGACTTCGTTTGCTTGTGAGTTGGTAACGGTTTGGCTCATGGCATTCGTCCCCAGCACGACTCCTGCTATTAGTGTGATGGCTTTCAACACACACATTGGATGCGGCTGCCCCGATGGGCGATTCGTATGTTCCATGGGCATAAACAATTGTCGCAGACCCCATTATCGCCGATGGTCACCGGAGTCTTGGGGAGACACCCCACGGTCGAGACTATGCGCTTGCCTCCCGAATTCGATAAAAAACTCTTTTCTGGGAAATTCCAGTCTTATTTCTCGCGTCACCTGCATTCACGAGGTACAATGCGCGTTGTTGTGCCGAGATGTAAGATGTACCTGTTCGCCCTTGTCGGCGGGCTTGTTTCGGCGGTGGCGTTCGCAGCGTCTGATCCGTTGGAAAGTCTGAAGACCTTCAGCGATTTTCGGTCGATCAATCTCGAAAGATTGCTCGAAGGCGAGATTCTCAGCGAGCGCGGTTCCTTGATGGATTCCCCCGATGGCATTTGTGCACAGACCTGTTTCGTGGTGCCGGTAACGGCGAGAGAGGCCATCAAACGCCTGCGGACCTGGGACCCGTCATCGCACGAGGCGCTGAAAGTGTTCGCGTTTCACCCGATGCGCGTGCCCTGTCACGCCAAAGATTTTCAAAGCCTGGGCCTTGATTTCAATCAATACGGGTTTCGCTGGCTGCTCGACAAAACCCTCGCGACAACGGCCGGTAAATCGGAACTTAACCTGACTCATGCCGAGGCTCGCCGGCTCGCGGATTGTGCGCAGAACCATTCCGATCCGCAAACGGTCGGCACTTGCTGGGCGGATCTGCTGCGGCAACGGGTAACAGCCTTTCAGGACAAGGGTTTCGCGGGCGTGACGCCGTATGAAGCCAACGGCGCAACCGTGTCGCCGACCGAACAGCTTCGATCGATACTGCGCGAACAGACGGCGGTGGCCCGCGAGTTCGCGGCCCTGTTGCGGCAGAGCGGCGTCCTCGACACGCTGCCGTCAGCCACGCTCACGCCGCTGCCCTACTGGGGCCTGTACGAGGCCAACCACCGCACGATGCTGAACCTCGGCGCGATCTACGTGCTGCCTGTCGAAGATCATTACCAGCTTATGGACGTGGAGTATTACGTCAGCGGCAGTTACAATTGCGCCATCACCCTGTCCGAGATCTGGCCGATTCGCATCGGCGACAAATCTGTCGCGCTGGTCTGGCGTGGTGATTTCCTTTCCGCCCGAAGGCTGGCATTGGTGAAGGGGGCCGACCGGATCGCCTATGGAGTGATGATGGTCCAAGAAATCAAGAAGGTGGTCCGCTGCTTCCAGGATGACCTGCGGGGCAAATGATGGGCGGCGGAGAGGAGCAGATTGCGGTGTTCGGTCAGAGCCGGGCGGCTTGTCGCTGTTGACGGCGAATGGTTCTGAGGTGGCTGTAGCCGACCAGTCGGTGGCGCTGTTCGTCCCAGAGACGGAAGGTGAATGATTTGAAGCTTGAGAAGAGGGTCACGGGCGGCACGGTCTGAAACAGTGGCTCGGCTTTGTGGCACTTCTCCAGATTGTAGTTGGGAATCCGCGGGCTGAGATGATGGATATGATGGAAACCAATGTTGCCCGAGAACCACTGCAGCACCCGCGGCAGCTTGTAGAAGGAACTGCCCTTGAGCGCCGCCTCGGTGTAATCCCACTCCTCGCGTCGTTCCCAGTAAACTCCTTCAAATTGATGCTGCACGTAGAACAACCACACGCCAGCCGTGCCGGCCATCGCGACCACGCTCACTTGAATCAGCAGGTAGGCCTTCCAACCGAAGACGGAAATCAAGGCGCTGACCACGCCCAAGAGAGCGAGGTTCGTCCAGTACACGGAGTGTCGCTCCCGCTTGCTGGCGCCCGAGGATGGAAGGCGATGCTTGATGAGAAAAAGGATCGTTGGGGCAATAATAAACAGCACGATGGGGTTGCGCGCCAGTCGATAAGCGAACCGCTTCCAGCGCGACGACTCCAGGTATTCCTGCACCGTCAACGTCCACACATCGCCCATGCCGCGCCGATCCAGATCACCGGAACTGGCATGATGCACCGCATGCTCCCACCGCCACAGATAATACGGTGTGAGCGTCATCACGCCCGTGACAAATCCCCAAAAATCATTGGCTTTGCGCGATTTGAAAAATGAACCATGACCGCAATCGTGAAAAATGATAAAAACGCGCACCATAAACCCGGCCGTCAGAATTGCCAGCGGCACCGTGAGCCAATACGACACCGACAAACTGAGGTACATCAAATACCAAAGCACTGCGTAGGGAACGAGCGAGTTTACGATTTGCCAGACACTGCGCCAAACCGAGGGCTCCTGGTATTTGGCCACAACTTCTTTCCAAGGCATCGTATCCGCCTGCCGTTCGGCATCCGTATGAACCAGTTCATCAATCATGACGTTCCTTTTGCGGGATTCCCCATTAAGAAAATGGTAGCTGAACCACCTCCTTGAGGTCCCGCTAAAAACCCAATATACCCCCCAATCGTGTCGTCGGCAACATCGAAAACCAAAAAAACGGCGCCGATTCATTTCACCACGAATAGGCGCCGGCGTCGTCGAGCGCCAGCAGGTATTCACCGACAATGCGGCCCTGATCGTCGAACGTGCGGGGCGTGGCGATGGCGGCGAGAATGTGCTGGGCACGGACGCGCCAAACGGGTTCGCCCGGGCTGAGGTTCGCGAGGAATCGCGCGCACATCACATTATGGACAAATGGCTGTTGGCGGCGTGCGAAAACGCCGGCAGCGTTCTCGTCCGTAGTGTGCTCGAAATACCCACCCGACTTTGCATCGACGAAATTCTTTACGGTTGCCAGCGCAATGCGTCTTGCCGCGAGACCATAGCGCGAATCACCACTCACCGACCCCAGCCGTACAAGCCCCCAGCCGAACGCCGCTGCGTCCGCGAGATAGAACGGGCCGGTCTTCCGGTCGGCATCGTGCCACACACTGCCGTCGTCAGTAACATGCGAAGCGAGAATTGCATCGGCGGCACGCTGGGCGCGTTTCAACACGGCTTCATCGTGTGTGACTTCATACAGGGTGCTGAGCGCGGCGATGGCGAGCCCGTTTTCACGGGCGTACTCGTGGGTATCGATGCGCGGGAAACCCAGCTTACGTCGGCCGGCGTCGTCGAGGGCGTAATAGCTGTGGCCATCCACGAACGGCTTGTCTTTCTCGTGCGCGTTGAGGTCCGCGTCCTGTGTGGCGAAGAACGCGCCGTTGGTGGCGGTGAAAAACTTCTCGAGATAACTGTCGATCTTCCGCGCATCGGCGAGAAACGTTTTGTTGCCCGTGGCTTGATAGACGCGCGCCGCCGCTTCGAGGTTGGCCGCCTGATACGCCATCAATTTCTCGAAATGCGGTTCGCTCCATTTGCTCGCCGCGGAATACTGATAGATGCCGCCCCAGACCGGGTCGATCAGCGCGCGCTGCTTTTCGAGGCTGAAGACGGCGCGCTGCATCGCACGGCCGTCGCCATGCGCCGCGCGGCGAAGTTCAAATTCGATGTTCGCACCCAAGGGAGCTTTCTGTTGGCGTCCCCACCCTCCCTCGTTCGGGTCATACCAATCGTCAAGGTCGCGCGTGACGCGCGCGCCAATCCAATCGAGCGCATCGACGGCGGCTGATGGATCCATGGCGACGTATCCCTGTGCTCCCGGATTCGCGCGCTCGATGCCGGCCAACGCGGCTTTCAATTCTTCCGGCGCGAGATAGCCGCGGAATTTTCCAAGTTCCTCGGCGTCGGGCGAGAAAATCACGGTGGCGGGCCAACCCCACGCGCCGTAGCGTTCCGCGAGATCGGGTCGCGCGTCGATATCGACTTTGATGGCCACGAAGCGGTTGCTAAGGGTGCGCCCGATGTCGGGATCGAGGTAGGTCGTTGCGTCCATGACGTGACACCAGTGGCACCACTCGGCGGCGCAATCGAGGAGGATGAAGCGGCGCTCACGTTTTGCGAGGGCAAAGTTCTCGTCGGACCATGCGACCCATTGGAAAAGCTGCTGGCGTCCGCGCTCGCGGGCCTTGGTGATATTGACGCTGTCGGGAACGTCCGCCGCGAAGACATTCACGGTGGACACGAGGACACCGATAGCGACGAGGCGGCGCATGAAGTGTTTCACGGGTGGCAAAACCAACCGAAGGAGGTCCATTCCTTGAACCAATGCTGCACCTGTGCCGGCCAGTCCTTTGCGGCGGACCCGCGGCGCTTCAAAAGCACCGCACAGGCCTTCTCGATGGTCGCACCCTGCTGCAGAGCCCGCAGAATTTCGAACTGCTCGCGAGTGAGTGGCTTGTAATAGACCGAGCACTCCATCCGATGCACCGCAATGTAGAGCCGTTGCGGTTTCAGCCCGCGAAAGTTGATGCGCCGGGCGCGCTTGTGCTGCAACGCGACGGCGTTGCTAGCTTCGCCGCGCAGCCGGTCATCGCCCTTCTTGGCGGCGATGAGCAAGTCATCGACGGGATAGCGCACTTCCAGCAAGGTGATGTACGGCTGCAACGCGAGGCGCACTTTGGAGGGATCGCGGCCAAGCAAATCGTCCACATGGATGGTCGGCTTCGCCGCCTCGTCGAAGGCGACGATGTTGGCCCATTCGATCCGCACCATGTCGAGCGCCAGTCGCTGGTGCGGCGGGGTCCATTTCGGTTGCGCGCGCAAAAAGCCCTCGACGCGACGACCGAGATTGCGGAGAGAGAACGATTCCGATGGATAACGCGCGAGATAGGCGCGGGCCAGCCGGTCGAATTTCCGGTCGCCGAGGACGGCCCGCAAACCGGGATAATCATCGTACAGGCAGTCGAGAATGCGGAACCAGTATTGGCGGTTGTAGATTTCCAGGCGTTCAAATGAGGTGAGGCGGTCGTTGGGCTTGATGATGGCCTCGGCCACGGGAGCGGAAGCCTTTTGCATCCGGTCGCGCGGCCCCAGCGGTCGCATGATCGCACCCGCCATCAGCGCCTGTAGTTCGCCGAGTTGCCGGGCCGACGCAACTTTAGGCGGACGCGGTTTTGTGCTCGAACTGGCGGATGAACTGGTTGGCTTTGAGCGCCTCATGGTGAACCTCGTCGAACGACGGAATGCGATCGTCCCACTCCAGCAGCGTGGCGGTGTTGCCGACCAGTTTCAGGGCGCGGGAATAGAGTTCCCACACGGGGTCCAGCACCGGATGATCGTGGGTGTCGAGAATGTATTTTTTGAATTTGGAATGACCCGCGATGTGGATTTGCGCGACGCGATGGTGCGGGACGTTGTTGACGTAATCGTAGGGATTGAAATTGTGGTTCTTCGAGGAGACGTAGATGTTATTCACATCGAGCAGAATGCCGCAGTCGGCCTGTTCGACGACCTCGGTGAGAAACTCCCACTCGGTCATCTCCGAAGCATGAAACTCGGCGTAGCTGCTGACATTCTCGACGGCAATCGGCACTTCCACGAAATCGCGCACCTCGCGGATCTTTTGCGCGGTGACTTTCGCCGCGGCGAACGTGTAGGGCATCGGCAGCAGGTCATGGGTATAACGGCCATCGACACTGCCCCAGCAGAGATGATCGGACAACCACGGCGTCTTGGTTCGTTTCACCAGATTCTTGAGGCGCCTGAGGTGCTCGCGGTTCAACTTGTCGGCGGAACCGAAGTACATCGAGACGCCATGCTGCACAACCCGGTATTGTTCGAGGATCTGGTCGAGGACTTCCAAGGGACGGCCGCCATCGACCATGAAGTTCTCGGAGATGATCTCAAACCAATCGACGACGGGTTTGCGCGTGAGGATGTGCTGGTAATGCGGCACCCGCAAGCCGATGCCGATACCGTAATCGGTGAATCCGTTGAAGCGATTGGCCGGCATAAAGAAATGATTAGTGGGGGCGCCGTGCAGCCACCCCCACTCGAATCAATCACTGGTGTTGGCTATGGCTTGGGAGCGGGCGCGGGGGTGTTGGTATTGCAGCCGCCCTTGCCCTTGCAGGAGTTCTGGCCTTTGCAGCCATTGTCCCCAGACTTGCAGCCGCCGCCACCCTTACACGAATTCTTCCCCTTGCAGTCGTGCTTGCCCTTGTCGCCGGTGTCGTCCATCTGGCCCCAGCTCGACAGGCTCGTGCCGTTCGGTGTGGTCGTGGACTGACTGCCATACGTACGCGCGACCGCGCCAGTCATCAAACCGGCCATCGCTGCGCCTGCGACCAATGCTTTCGTGGATCTCTTCATTACTTCTCCTCTGTTGGGTGTTTGGTTGGTTTTGGCCTTCCGTTCCTATCACGCCAGGCAGGAACGAAGATTGATTCAGACTTGTTGAAATTACCGGCTGGAAAATGCGTGTCTGTGGAGGACTCTGGCATCGTGGATATCTGATGCACGCCACGTTCGTTGGATTCGTACGTTTTCACCAAGCTCCGCCGTAATTAAGATACGGTACGACAATGCATTTGGATTTAGACCCGACTACCAGAGCCGCCATCGGCCCCACGAACGACCTTCACGCCAGCCGCAAGAATAAACAACTGGACCGCTGAATGCAAATTGAATCGGCACGGCTGGTGGGGAGCGCCCTTCCCTTACATTTGCAGGGCTCCGGGGAAACCGTGTCCAGTTTCCCGAAGGCATCGCGCCGCTGTTCGGCGTTTCGGGAGGCGGCTCAACGACGGTACGCAGTCGAGAGATCTATCGTGGCGACGGTCGAAATCGGCGAATGCCGAGCAGCCCCGCGGTGCCCAAAAGCAGCAGGACAGATGTCGCTGGTTCTGGCACAGGAGTCACCGAAAAACTCAAGTTGAAGTTTTCGTTCCCAAAGTGATCGCCCTCTCCCACAACGTGTGCTGAGAGAGTATACTGTCCACTTGCCAAGACACCATTGGTGGAGAAAGTGGTAGGCGCCTGATTGTTGAAGGTTGAGAAGCCCCCATCTAGATGAAATACTGTGCCGTTCGTCGATGATAAATCAACATCCGCTGGCGTGGGGAAGCTCTGGTCGTAAATCGTCAGCATCGATCCGCTCAACGTGAACAGGCACGAGGAGGCAAGGGTGAAGGTGACACTGAAATCGGAGGCGCTCGAACCCGTGTTGGGGGGGTTGAAGGTACCGTGCGCGGCCCCCGAAGCCGTTATGGTGGCCGTATCAATCATGGAGTTCTGGCTGGCGGAACTATTCGCCAGCGTAATTTGAGAGTTGAAAACCCCAAAATCGACCGCAGAGTCGGAGGCATTAGTTGAGGATGAGAGGGAAGAAGAGAACGCCGAGATAGTACGAGTTTGACTCACGGGGACGATGGTCTGGGCCGGCAGTTCTGGAACTACCAGCCAAAACGCGAGTGCCGACAGGGAGATTGCCGGGAGAGTTGTCCGGATCGTTTGCAACACACGGTCGGTGCGGATAAGGCGGTTTGTGCAGTTGCGCTTGCGGGGTTTTAGAAAAGTGAACAAGAAAAACGGATTGCCGCTTGTTCTCATGCCAAGCCTCCCGCGGTCAAGAATGACGAAACATTCACCGGTCACTCGCCTTCGCCCCGAATCCTGCTCGCGCCGGGCAAACAGAGCGTACAATTGGTTTATACGCCTGTCTCAACCGCAATGGCAAGGTAAATAGGCAATGCGCCGCTGTGGGCCGAATGGCGGTACAACGGATAATGACCGGAAACGTGCGATTGTGCGGGCCCCGTTTGGAGGCTCGTCAACGTCGCCGTATCAGCAACGGCACGGCGCAAATCGGTGAGCGCTGAACGTGACGTCAAGAGTCAGGTGTTGGCCCGGCTCACGATCCATATGCAATTACCCATCCCTGACCCTTTACCAAGCTCGCGCGTCGGTGAGGATTTCTTTGGACTAGTTATACCGGGTCTTCTCCTTTTAGAGTTTGTTGCGAGCCGCTCGCTCGATGAGTTTTTGGAGAATACTGCGATGGCATCGGCTCTCATCTCCGCAATAGCAGCCAATGCTCAGAGATACCTTCTGCGCAAGTTGGGCGAGGAGTAGCAATGCCTGCCGGCTGTTGGTCTGAGCTATCATCTCGCGCTCGTAACGCTTAGCGAATGTCTGCCAACTCTCATCGAAATCGCGGTCTCGCGCCCATGCGATGAGGCTACGGCTTGGCGCAAGCGCTGGAAACCAAACATCGAAGTAGTCGAGGCGTGCATAATCCTTCTTCCGGATTCCGCGCGGGAGAAATCGGACCGTGCCGACACGAATTCCTTCGCCGCGTTTGCGCGGTGAACCGACTTGGAATGTGTGAAGCTTCAATTTCATTTTAGGAAATCCACGCAGGCCTCGGGTAGTTCCTTCGATTGCTCGAGATTGTCGCCGCAGTAGATGACGCGCGTATCCACGAGCGAGGAGGGTTTCGGGAGACCTTCGGTCGGCGGAAGTGCGCGGTCGGGCCCCGAGAGGCTCGGGGTAAAAGTCCGGCGCACAACTTTGGTAACGGGAGAAGTAGCTTTCTTCGCCATGGTGGGAGTGTAAGAACGACGGGATTCGTTGACAAGCCCCGAAAGCTTTCGGGGCAGGCGCGGAATGACGGATTGTGCAACGATGGCGGCATAACAGAGGCAAGGAGACGGGATAGGTCGAATAGGACAGATGGGACGAATGAGCGGCGCCGCGGTGGGCGGAATGACGGTACAACGGATACAATCCGGGACGTGCGTCGCGCCCTACCAATGGGGGGCGGGAGGGCGGCCGGCTTAAAGCTCTGGACATCGTATTCCGATAATGGTATGATGCGGGGTATGGTCTTTTACAATGAGAGAACCATGCACGTCCGCCTTCGGGAGATCGCTTCCGTCTTCGCCAAGGCTACGACGGACGAGACGGCGCGACTCGTTGCTGTGCGCAACTCGGGTCCGCCTTCGCCAAGGCTTCAGCCGTCGCTCTGGCTATGGCGGACGAGACGGCGCGACTCGCTGCGGTGCGCAGCTCGGGGCCTATATACGTTTCTGCGAAACGAACCCACCGTTTTGGAGGACTATTTTTTGTATATCACTCGTATTCTCAGATACTTATGTCGTTTGCAGGGTCGATTTGCAGGTGGGTTCGTTTTGGAAAACGAACCCACCGGGAGGGTGTTTTAGTGGGGTTCGGATGCCGCAAATCGAAAAACGAACCCACTTTTCACCTGTGTTGTGGTTGACGGTTTTGAGGGCGGAGATGGCCTTATGAGTCAGATTATCATTGGCATTGGAGGTAACGCGTGGCGGAAAACCCGGCGGGGGGAGAGGGACTGTGAAAAATATGTATTTTGCGAAACGAACCCATTGCCGCAGACTACAGCGGCGTTTGCTGCGGGAATACGACGTGCAGCGTCTCGTCCGACTCGGCTCCGTCCGACTCGGCTTGTGGGTGATGGCGGGTGGGGTGGTTGTCCGACAAATTTGAGAAGGGTCGACTTACTGGGCGAAGCCGAGGCGGTAGTAACGGGCCGGGAAGGTCGCGGCGTTCGGGTCCACCACGGTGACGGTTCCGCCGGTGCCGGGGACGTTGTTCGTGAAGGTGGTCCACGCGCCGTCAACGGCATTCGTGGTTTGTTGGACGAAGTAGAAGCGGTTCGAGTCGGTAACGAAACTAACGAGAACATCGTTGCCGATTCTCAGGGTGGTTGGGGTGGGCAAATCCCGGCCCAAGTTGAAGTCGATCACGCTATAGATCCAGTCGAGATTCGCCGAGATGCGGGTGCTGTAGAAGGCGCTGGGGACGGGTTGCGTGTCGTCGATCAATATCCAGTCCGAGGGATCGGGTCCGTCCTGTTGAAACAATTCACGGCGGTCGGTAAGCGCCGCCGTGAAGGTTGTGCCGTCGACGTCGTTGCTGAACTCGCCGTCCACGCCGTGGTTGATCCCGGCGAGTTTCCAAACGCCATTGTCCTGAATGAACACGCCGCCGCTGGAATCGCCGTCGGAGAGGTGGCACTCGTTCGACCCACCGTTGCCGTCAAAGACCACGCGCAGCATGTCGCCGACGCCGACACCGAGATTGGTGACCGAAGCCACGTCGTTCTCGCCCCAGCGCTGGACGCCGTCGGGTGTTCCCCAGTACCAACCGTTGGTCTGTCCGCCCACGACGACGGGCGCGCCGCGCTGCGTGCCGCGGCCAAAGACGACCAGATGCTTGTTGGTCTCATCCGACGAGGAATACAGCGGGGCGTAACTGGGAAATGTCTCGCGCACCTGCCAGATGGTGAGGTCGCTGTCGAAGGTCTTGAAGGCGGCGATGGGATGATAGGGAAGTCCGTTGAAGAGGAAGACGTCATTGGTCGTCCCACCGACGTGGTTCGCGACAATGAAGAACTGCGGGGCGATGGGCGTGCCGAGAAAGTTGAGCCAAAGACCCTGATACTGCCAGCCGCTGTTGGTGAGCACGCCCGAGGGGGCCGTCGTATTGAAAGTTGGGTCGTCCGTCGATTGGAAGAGCACCGCGCCCGCGCGTGGCGTGCCGATCACCACCGAGGAAATACAAATGCACACAACACCCAGACGGCTGCGTAATCGATTCTTCTCACCATTCATAAGGAGCGTACCTGACAACTCCACCGTGTCCCCTGTGTCCCAAGGAGGTTTCGATAAGTTTATCACGCCAATTCCTTCTCCGCCAGCCTATTTCCTTGACGCTGTCTTTACCGACCGACTAGCATTCTCAGCCATTGCCGTGCCTGACCGCGTGGTGTGCATACGATGAAAAGGGTTATCGCTGTTCTACTTCTGCTGATCGCCGTCGTCACGGCGGCGCTGATCTATTTCGCTTTCGGCAAACCTGCGCCTCGCGCGGCCAGCCTGCTACCCGAGTCGACCCTTGCTTTTCTTGATATCCCCGACGTATCCAAATCGCGCACCGAATTTGCCAAGACTGAGTTTTATGCGCTCTGGCACGAACCCGAGGTGCAAGCGTTTTTGGCGCAGCCGCTGGCCGCGTTGCGCGAGGTGTCCGCCAGTGTGGGCGCCCCCAGGGATGCCGGTACCATCGGCGGTCTGGTTTTTGACGCGATGCAAGGGGAGGTGTTTCTCGCGGTCACACACGTGACCATCTTTCCGGAGTTCAATCCGGGACTGGTCCTCGGCGTGGATGTGCGCACCAAACGCATCGAGACCGTCGCGGGCCTGTACCAACTCGAAGGCCAACTCAAGCAGTGGTATCCGAAGGGGACGTTTCAGACCAAGGAATACCTCGGCGTGAAATACTCGCTCTGGGAAACGGAGCCGGGGTACCCGGTCTGCCACGCGTTTTTCAATTCGCTGGTTGTGTTCACACTCGGTGAAGACGCGATGCGCGACATGATCGCGAGTTGGACCGGCCAGGTTCCACGCGACTTCAAGCGCCTCGCCGACAGCGCGAAGTTCAAGAAGATCCAACAGCACGCGTCGAAGAACCACGATTTCCTGGCGTACTTCAATGTCGAGGAAATGCTCAGCCTCGTCGGCCCGCTCCTCGCGCTCTCGCCGCAAACCGCAGGCGCGTACCAGAAATTCTCGCGCATCCAGACCGCGGCTTACAGCATGACCTTCGTAGATCGCGGTATTAAGGACGTTGGTTTTGTCGCCTACTCCAGCAGCGTGCCCAAGCCGACGCCGCCCACGCAACGCAAAACGCTCGCGCTCACCACGCCCGACACGCTTGTTTACTCCGTCGGCTCCGCCGACCTCGCGGCCATTTACGAGGAAGTGATGCAGTCCCTCTCGCAATCGGGCAGTGCGAACCTGATGCTCATGGCCGGGCAGTTTCAGCAAGCGCTCCGCCGCCGCGGCATTCGCATGGGCGAGGATGTTTTGCAAAGACTTGGCCCGGAGTTTGCCGTCGTCGCCAACTGGCGTTCCGGCACCCGCGTTCCCAAGATTGCGATCGTCAGCGAGATCACCGACGCGGACAAACTCCGCCCCGCGCTCGATTCGGCGATGGATGCGCTCAAGGAAAGCTGCGTGGGAACCAACGATGCACTACCGTGGGATGAGACCGAAAGCGCGGGCCAGAAACTCCGCTCCCTCCACATCGGCACGCAATTCTTCGCCCCCACCTACACGCTGGCCGACCGGTTTTTTATCCTCGCCAGCAGCCCCGACTACGCGCGCGAGCTGCTCGCCCAGGCGAAAGAGCCGAAGCCGACCTTGGCCGCCAGCGTGGTCTATCAACAGTCCATGAAACGCTTGCCTTTAAACGGGTCGTCCTACCACTACGCCGACCTGCGTGGTTTGTTCACGTCAGTGTATGGGCTGACGAAATCCGTCCTGGCGCAAACTGGCGGCAGCCAATTCGTCGATGAGGGCAAGCTTCCGCAACCCGAGACGATTGGGAAACACCTGTTCCCTCTCGCCTCCGCGACCGTGAGCGAGCCCCAACAGTCAACCTCAACATCGTTCTCACCGTTGGGCAAGTCGCTGGCCGTGGTTGTCGGCATCGGTGGCGCGGTCTGGGCTGTCAACACTTTCGGGCCGCAGCTCCAGCAATCCGCTATCCCAGCCTGGCCCAAAAAGTCTTCAAGTAGGGTTGTTCCTTCGGCGCCACGCGGAAGTCAAACGGCAGGGTCTCAAACTCCAGCGACTCCGTGAAGCGCTCGCAGTCTTGCGCGGCGATCTGGATGCTCTTCTCAAATTGCTCGGCTTCCAGCGTCCGCTGATTCGTCGAGCACAGCAACCAACCCCCCGGTGCGACCAGCGGCACCGCCAGCGCGGCCAGTTCCTCGTAGTCGCGCGCGGCCTGAAACACGCGCCCTTTCTTTGTTGTCGAAAACGTCGGCGGATCGAGAATGACAACGTCCCAACGTTGCCCCCGCTTGGCCAGCCGTTTCAGCCACTCAAACGCATCCCCGAAAATGAAATCGTGCGCCGCCGGATCGAGACCGTTCGCGCGGAAGTTGTCCTTCCCCCACTCCAGGTAATTCTTCGACAGGTCCACACTCGTCGTCACCGCGCCCGCCTTCGCGGCGGCGACGGAAAACGCGCAGGTGTAGGCGAAGGTGTTGAGCACGGTTTTTTCCTGCAGCGGCAGCGCCAGCAATCGCCGGCGGTTCTCGCGCTGGTCGAGGAAGATGCCGGTCGCGAGTCCCTCGCCAAAATTGATCAGGAACGTAAGGTTGTTTTCGCGAATGGACGCTCGCTCCCCCAATTCGCTCCCGCAGACCAGTCGCGGCGCCAGTCGCTTTTGTTTGGTCGCCAATTGCGCATAGATCGCCGGCGGCTCGCATACTTTCTGCAGCCGCTCGATCAACTCCGCCTCCTGCGCCATCGCGGCCTCGGTTTGCCACTGAACCAGCAGCGTCCCCGCATACGTATCAACGATCACCTCCTCGAAACCATCGGCCACCCCGCTAATCAGGCGGAAGGCATTTGTCGACTCACTGAACAAAGGCTCGCGAAACTCCGCCGCCGCCACCAGTGCGTCCACCTCATCGAACGCCCGCGGCACCGAGGCCTCGAACAGCACGCGTTCCGCCGTCGCCGGGTGCTCGAAGCCGAGCTTGTACGCGTGGAGCATTAATCGCGGCGCCGCCTCGCCTTCGTAGAGTGCATCGCCGAGTATCGGGAATCCGCTCTCCGCAGCATGGCGGCGAATCTGGTGCGTCTTGCCGGTGAGCGGTCGCGCTTGCGTGAGGAAGTACTCGCCGTGCGAATCGATAAACTCGAATTCCGTCACGGAGTTCGGCGACTTGGCCCAAAACTTCTGCCGCGTTGGACGGCCGGCGCTGAGCAGCAAATAGGTTTTCTCGACGGTGTGTTTCTCGAACTGCCGGGTCAGCGATTGGTTGGCGCGCTGGGTCTTGCCAAAAACGATCACCCCCGACGTGTCCTTGTCGAGCCGTTGAAGAATAGAAAGGTTCCGCCAGCGCGGTTCGCGCTTGGTCAGCCATTCGTGAATCCCATCGGGCGTGAACCGGTCGGGCTTGTGCGTGTTGATGCCCGACGGCTTGTTGACCACCAGCAAATGGTCGTCCTCGAAGAGAATGAGTCTGTTCACAAGACGACGGCGCTCAACCGGGAGGCCAGTTCATCGGTCGACCGCCGAGCAGATGCACGTGCAGATGCGGGACGCTTTCACCCGCGTGCGCGCCCTTGTTGATCACCAGGCGATAGCCCGTGCCGTCGATGCCTTCCTGCCGCGCGATCTCGGCGGCCACCGTCAGCAGATGCCCGAGCAACGGTTCATCCTCGGCCTGCGCCTCCGACACGCGCGCGATGTCCTTCTTCGGCACGATGAGAATGTGGATCGGCGCCTTCGGTTGCGTGTCGCGGAACGCCAGCGCGCGCTCGTCCTCATAAACAATCTTGGCGGGAATCTCCTTGCGGACAATCTTCGCGAAAATGTTGTCGGCCATGGCCGCTACTCCACCACGGCGAGCTTCAGGCACGCCGCCCGCGCCGGACGCACCCGCGCCACGCGTTCGCGAACGTACTCGACGATTTCCTCGGCCTGCTGGCGACAACCGGCCGTCCAACGTCGCGCCCCGCGCAACTGCATCACGCACGCCCGCAAGCCGTCCACCTCGATCACCGACAGCCGATGGTCCGACGCTGCCCCCAGTTCGTGGTCCAGTTGACGGAAAAATTCGAGTTCAAACGCCGCGCCCACTCGCGCCGCCAGGTCGTTGAGATGAATCGCCGCGCAATGTTCACGTCCGGCGTACGCCTGGGAAATCTTCTGGAAACCCAGTGTCGTCAAAACCGCGGCCACAATCTCCACAATCTCGCGGCTGGGTATCACACCGTCCGCGCGGCACTTGATCGCGTACGCGTGCACCGCCGCCGCGACGGACTCCGCCAGCCACCAGTCGGAATGCCCCGCGCGCTCCGCGACGTCCTGAATCGACAACGCCAGCCGCTGTTCGTCGAACGGCGCCATACGGCCATCCTCAAACTTGACCCAGACGATGTCCTCGTGCAGTTGAATCATGATTTACCCAGTTGCTTGATCTCGTCAATGAACTGTTCCGCGTCGCGGAACTGCCGATACACCGAGGCGAACCGCACATACGCCACCTCGTCCAGCTTGCGCAGGTGCTGCATGATGCGTTCGCCGATCTGCTTCGAGGGCACTTCCCGGCCAAATTCGTTTTCCAACTCGGTGATCACCCGCTCCGCCAGCGACTCGATCTCCTCCGTGCTCACCGGCCGCTTCTCGCAGGCCTTCTCCATCCCCGCCAGCAGCTTGCGCCGGTCAAATTCCTCGTACTGGCCATCACGCTTCTTCACGCGCAATTTCTCGCGAAAAATCTCCTCGTACGTCGTGAACCGCGCCCCGCACTTCAAGCACTCCCGCCGCCGCCGAATCAACAACCCATCGCGGCTGCTGCGCGAATCAATGACTTTATCGTCCACCCCCGTGCATTTTGGACACCGCATAATTCCGTAAAACCCTCTAGCTGTGAGTCCCTTGCTACCACGCAGCCCGCGCCCGGTCAAGAGGGAACGCCCCGTCAATAGTTTTTCCGAAGCCTTCATCGCTTTTCTCCTGCCGGTTGTAGCTGCGGTTCTGTGCACCGCAGAATCCGCCGGCTGTAGCAGCGCGCGGTGAGCGCTGTTCTGCTGACCGACGCCTCTCTCCTTGTAGCCACGGCGCTCCGTCGCCGTGCTCCCTCCGATTGCAGGGTGAGCGGCCCGCTTGCCGTCGTTTTCGCACCAAACGAACCCGATTGTAATCTTCACTATTTTGCTCTGCATCCACTTCCGCCACAATGCGTTAACCCCTGTTTTTTCCTTCAAATAATTCGGGTTCGTTTCGCAGAAACACATGTTTTCAAGGTTCCCCTTCCCTTGTCCGACATAGCCTTGGCGAAGGCGGATTGGCCTTCGTTGCATCCTCGCGAAGTTGCCCATCAAATAACACATGCCTCACATCATACAACTATCGGAATCCGATGTCAAGCAGAAGCCGAGCCGAAGGCGACACGCACCAGCGATGTTTCTGGTCCAACCGATACGCGCCTTCTGTAGCCGCAGGCTTCAGCCTGCGTTCGTTGTAGCCGCGCGCGGTGAGCGCGGATTCCATCCGTTGTAGCCGCGCTTGCTAAGCGCGGAATCCTGTCGCTTGTAGCTGCGCGCCACCTCAGAGGAATGTCATCGAGTCACGCACGTCTGCGATCGTTATTCTGGTTCTCCCGGAATCGCGTTCTGCGCGATGAATTCCTCAAGAGGCATCCAATCCTTATTGTTCGATGGGCTCACGTGCAATGAGCCGCGCACCTTGGCCACGTCGATTGCGTAGACGGGATGAATCTCCCACACCGATCTTCTCCGGGGATTAGCCTGCTTCGTTCCCCGGCAGGGCACATGGCTGCCATCCAGAAACAACTGCCCCGTAATCCGCACCAACCGTCCGTTGAACGAGGTGAGATTGTCGGGCGTCCAGGCGACCGGCCGGAAATGAGGAGGCATTTCCGCGGTGACCGTTTGGCACTCGTCAGCGCCAACATCCCAGCCCAACATGATATGGATGTCATTGTCAGCGTCGCCATGCAGCATGCAGTTCACGCTCTCCCCGGTGTCGACGTCGGAATAGTGGGCTTTGATGATGAAGGCCACGATTCGGACGACGCTGCCTTCACCGATCTTTCTGGCGCCGACCGAAACAAGATTCTGCAGTTGCGAACGATCCGGCGGAAGACTCGAGCCGCTGCCGTAGCGAATCTTCTTTTGATCGATTGCCTTCTGAAGCGAGTCGATGGTGCTGTAGGAGATCAACACGGGCTTACCCGTGGCGCAGAAATTATTCTTCATGCGGTTCTGGTTGTGGTTGTCGGTACTGCCGCTGGGATCGCCTTCAATGTCA
>JBGOTY010000007.1:0-24274 GCA_041476745.1 Verrucomicrobiia bacterium
CCCGATCAACTTCGCCCGGTGAAAATCCATCCGCACTACGTCAAGCAGCCGGCGGGTTCCGCGCTTATCGAGATGGGCAACACGCACGTGCTGTGCGCCGCCTCGGTGGAGGAAGGTGTGCCGCGCTGGATGCGCGAGCAGGGGGTGAAAGGTGGCTGGATCACTGCCGAGTATTCGATGCTGCCCTACGCCACCGCGCCGCGCAAACCGCGCGAGGTGACGCGCGGACGCGTCGAGGGCCGCACGCAGGAAATTCAGCGGCTCGTGGGGCGCGCGTTGCGTTCGGTCACCGATATCGAGAAGCTGGGCGAGCGGACGATCTGGATCGATTGCGACGTGCTGCAAGCCGACGGCGGGACGCGCACGGCGGCGATCACGGGCGCGTACGTCGCGGTGATGCTCGCCATGCACAAACTGCAAAGCGAAGGCACACTCAAAGAGTGCCCCCTGAAATCCGGCGTGGCCGCGATCAGCGTCGGCGTGCTCGATGGTGTGCCGCTGCTGGATTTGTGTTACGAGGAAGACGCGAAGGCGGCCGTGGACATGAATGTGGTCATGACGGATGGAGGCCACTTCGTGGAAGTCCAGGGAACGGGGGAGGACGCGCCGTTTACGCAACGACAAATGTCGGCGATGCTCAAGCTGGCGCGCGAGGGAATCGCCGATTTGCTGGCGATCCAGAAGAAAGTCCTGCACTAAAAAGCAGGGCGCACTTTCGTGCGCCGCGGTGGATTCTTGCGGAAACCGAAAATCAGGTGAGGTATGTCGCCAGCTTCTTCTCCAGGTCCTTCTTGCCCGTCATGCCGACCATCGTCTCTTTGACCTGGCCGCCCTGGAACAACAACAGGGTGGGGACGGCGCGAATGCCGAAGCGCGTGGCCAGGTCCTGATTGTCGTCCACGTTGACCTTGCCGATCTTGATCTTGCCGAGCTTCTCCTCCGCGAGTTCGTCGAGCAGCGGTCCAATCATTTTGCACGGGCCGCACCAGGTCGCCCAGAAATCGACCAACACGGGTGTCGTGGATTTGCTAACTTCCTGCTCAAAATTGGCTGTCGATAGGGTAACAATATGCTCGTTTGCCATGGATATTCTCCGGCTTGTATTCGGAACTTAAGATGCGACGCCGGCCTGGTTCGATTCGGTCGGCTTACATGAAAGCCAGGAATGCCAGGTAGCCTGCCACCGCGATCGATAACACCATCGCCACGAGTGACAAAGCGCCTCCGCCTCCGTCCGATGCACCAGCCATTGCGGGCGCGGCGGCGGGTGCAGCAGCGGATGTCCCGGCAGCAGCGGGCGCGGGAGCGGCATCCTGGCGAAGCTTTACGGTGGGACGCGGCGATTCCGGCGCCACCGGCTTGGCGGCGGTGACTTGCACGCGCGAGGTGTCCTTCTTGGGCTTCGGCGCTTCCGCAGGACGGCCCATGACGGCGGTTTCCTTCTTGGCCTCTTCTTCGGGAGACGCCGGAGGGCCCGGGGGTGGGCGGTTCGACGGTGCGGGAGTCGGAGGGGTGATGCTGGGCGTCGCACCGCGACCGGTCAAGCCCGGGGGCAGATTGATGCGAACCGTGTCTTTCTTCAACTCGTCTGCTGGTCTTTGTGGTGTCTCGTCAGCCATGGGATAGCCCTCCGAAAATGCTGGATAAACATACGCGTCCGCCCGCAGCCCTGTCAAATTGTTTCTCCCCATCCGCCGGGGTTGTCTTTGACGCGTTGGCAGACTTCGCCTAGCATCGAGCCATGACGCATACGGTGACTTTGATTCCCGGGGACGGTATCGGACCTGAAATCGCCGCTGCCGTACAGAAGGTTTTGGCGGCGGCGGGGGCGCCTGTGCAGTGGGACCTCCAGCCGCTTAATGAAACCATCCTCAAGGAGACGAATGGGGTACCGCCGGCGGCGGTGCTCGACTCGATCCGCCGCAACCGCATTGCGTTGAAAGGCCCGCTCATGACGCCGGTCAGCACCGGCTACATGAGCCTGAATTTGATGTTGCGCAAGACGTTCGATTTGTATGCGAACGTAAGACCCGCAAAAACGCGCCCCGGCGTCCGGTCCCGTTACGACAACGTCGACATCATTGTCGTGCGCGAGAATACCGAGGGCGAGTACTCGGGCCTGGAGCACGAGGTGGTGCCGGGGGTGGTGGAATCGCTGAAGGTGATCACGCGCAAGGCGTCGGACCGCATCGCCCGCTACGCGTTCGAGTTGGCCCGCGCGCAGAAGCGAAAGAAGGTCACAGCGGTGCACAAGGCCAACATCATGAAGCGGAGCGACGGACTGTTTCTGGAATGCTGCCGCGCGGTGGCACAGCAGTTTCCCGGGATTTCCTACGACGAGATGATCGTGGACAACACCTGCATGCAACTCGTAGCAAGCCCGCAGCAATTCGACGTCATGGTCCTGCCGAATTTGTACGGAGACATCGTGAGTGATTTGTGCGCGGGACTCGTCGGCGGGCTCGGGGTGGCGCCGAGCGGCAATATCGGCGAGCCGGGGGCGATCTTCGAGGCGGTGCACGGCAGCGCGCCCGACATCGCGGGCAAGGACCTGGCGAACCCGACCGCGTTGCTGCTTTCCGCGGTGATGATGTTGCGGCATCTCGGCGAGATGGACATTGCCGCGCGCGTAGAAGACGCGGTGCAGAAGGTCTTGCGGGAAGGGCAGCACGTCACCGGCGACTTGGGTGGAAAAGCAGGAACAACGGAGATGACGGATGCGATTATTGCAAAATTGTAGCGATGCCGCTGGCTCGGCCTCTAGCGCCACGCAGATTGCACCCGTGTCAATACTAAGGACTGACCCCTTTACGACACCTTGCTCAAGTGTTCAGCCCTCTCTCGGTGCGTTCACCTCACCGTTGTATCTGTGCTTCTGCGAAGCGCATGGTAGGCCTTCGAATCTCACGGCGACCCGACCGCGGCGTGGAAGATGGCGGCGAAAATGCCGATCACCGGGATCCAACCTCCTGCGATCAATGGGAACAGAACCCAAAGCCGCTTGTTACCGGTGCGTCTCACCAGTACCGCGCATGTAATCGCTGAGAGCGGCAAGGCGATGCCATCCAATACGATAGTCATCTGCCCGGTCGGACTACTCAAATTCTCGCCAGCGAACGCAACACGTAGCGCCCAAGCCATGAACACAAACACCCCCAAAGCAATCGCAACCACGGGGAAAAGAAACCAGAGCCAGCGGCGACCTGTTGCGGCGACTAGGACTTGCATCGTAGGAACAGCCAAAGCTATAGCACCGCCCGGAACGAGGACAAAGATATAAGCGATCCCGCTGAAATCCGAACCATACGCAACAGAGGCGTTCGCCACGAGGATTGTAGTAACAAAAAACGCAATCGCCCGCTTGCTCGATACGGATGAGGTCATGCCTTCAAAGCTTGGACATCAAGTTCAGCCGCCGCGATAGCGACCTCGGCCGAATCGTATGGTTCGATGCTGTCATTTCTTCTTCGTAAGCCGAAGAATTTTCGCCCCGGGGGGCAGTCCCGCATTCATCACCAGTGTCGAACCATCGAAATAGTACGAAAAGACGTTTGTTCTGGTGTTCGTGATCGTCGCAATCTGGTTGGTAGTTGCTTGGTACGTACCAAATACACTGTTGTCGGCATCTGGTCGGTCGGTATGATTGTCTCGCTTCGTAATCTTCCAACCCATACTGAAGCCACCATTCTTGCCAAACCAGTAGTTTATCTCCTGGTGGTTAACCCCTGCGGGAATTTCGCCTGTACTCCATTGCCCCACGAGCGAATTCATCTGCGCCCAGCCGCTCACCACGCCCACCAACAGTAACGCCGCCACCATTGCGCTTAATCGCTTCATTCCCGAATCCTCCAATTGTTTGGTTTAGCACTCTTGAAATCGGAACGGTCGCCAACAGCCCCGACTTCAAAACAGGCTCTCCTCAATTCACGCCTACCACCACCAATGAACATTGATTGCGATCTTATCCGACATTTCCCATATGACCTGCTCCCGCGAGCCTCGCGGGATATTGAAATTGATTGCGTGTCATTTTACTACCGCTAACTATGTCTACAAGTTGAATTTCCCATCCCAAGTGAAGGGGTCAAGGCTTGACTCTTGATATTTTGCGGTCGGTTTGGAAGGGAGGCACTCCTTAGTATTGACACTAAGCCCTCTTTTGTTGTGCCAGACAATTGCTGAGAAATGGCCACGTCTCCATCGTAAGACGTGCAGCGATCCATTTCAATGTCGTTGTCGTTTCTTGGTGGGGCCGGAGCGCGTGGGTACCAAGCACTGGCCTTCTTTGGGTCGAAGGCAAAGCGCTGACGAGTCAGCGCACTCTAAAGTAGTGAGTTACGCCTTCTTCGGGCAGCAGTGGAGGATGTCGTACGGTTTGACGTCCTTCGGGGACGGGCCGGTGACGAGGTAGATGGCATCGGTCAACCGCTCGACGCTGCGATAGTAATCCCAGCGGAGCATGGCGGTGTGCTGCACGACAAAGCGCGGATCGTCGTCGCGGAAACACGACACGCAACTCGGGTCGGGCAGGCCGACGAGGAATTCGTCCGTGCTGAGGTTGTGCGAAGTCGTGTTGTAAAAATCCTCGAAGAGGATGAACGACGCGCTGAACGCGTGATCGACGTAGCTGATGGCCTGCGTCAGGCCTTCTTCATTGCGCAGGCCGCGCGGCGCGACGGGCGTGATGCTGTAGAGATTGTCGAGCAGGTCTTCCATGATCTCGTCGAGCGAGTCTCGCGACCAATTTTTCAGTCGTTCCGAGTTCACCCCGTAGGTGAAGACCGAGCCCTGGATGACCGCGCCGATGCCGATGCCGGGCCACAAGGCCAACCGATGCGATGGCAGGTTGCGCGCGGGAGCGCGAAAAATCTTCGGGAACAACAGGGGCTTGATCTGCTTGTAGTTTTTCAGGTCGGGCACGTCGTCGCCGCAATAGTCGAGCAGGTTGATGTGCGACTCGATCAACTCGTCCATGCGCTGTGGGTCGAGCAGATAATGATGATAGAGATGCTCGAGCAACACGGTCTGCCCGTCCGCAAGCGTCAACGCCAGGCCTTCGGGCGCGCGGACCGCCAGTTGCGGATGCTGGCGTTTCAACAGGCTGAAGTAATAGTTGGTGAAGCTGGTCGTGTCGAGATGCGGTTCGTCGTGCAACTCCAGCGAGCCGATGATCTCGTCGAGGTCGTCGTCGTCCACGCCGGCATCACTGCTGCGGCAGCGGTAGAGACAACGGACCTGGACGCGGCCGCGGCTGAAGATCCAGGCGCGGGTATGACCGAAATCGGCGAGGTGATCTTCATCCTGCGGTTCGGTGCGCGTGTAGGTCATGTAGGCCAGCGCGGAACCGCTGCGGGAGCCGCGTTGGATGACCGGGTCCTCGATCTGGGGCCAGGAACGTTTTTCGCAGTCGACGAGCGACTGCAACGCGCGGTCCGGGCGCATCGCCTCGGGCGCCTGTTTCTCGAATTGGCAGGCCTCCACCTTCAGGTAACCGCCGGTGGTCAAACTGGCGAGGCTGACGTGGGGGGAGCCTTCGTGGGTCAGAGGCAGCCACCCATCCGGATAAGTGACCGTATAGTTTTTTTCTGGGTCGCTATACTCTGGCATGGCCGGATGTAAAGCAGCCACCTTGCCAAGGTGGAAACACCGACCGTCACTCGCAAAATTGGATTCCCGGGTTGTATGGGAAGAGTTGAGAGACAGAATTGAACGCCTTCCGGGTCGGAGACAACCTTGTCTGCTAGGCTTGATAGATGCTGCCTTCTGGAGTCGATGGATACATATTTGGATGTGTCCGAGTGCTATTTTTGATCGGAGGAATTCTCTGCAATGGTTTGGGCATTTATCACGTAGTTTGAGAGGCGCCAGGCCAACCGCGGCTGCTCACGTTTAATCCCAAGGGTGACGAAGGTTTTGGGGGTTGATTCAGTTCCTGTGATTGCGTTAGGCTAACCCAGTCATGAGCAAGGTCATTCGCGGCAAAGCTTTCGTGGTGCGGGACAATATTGATACCGACCAGATCATTCCGGCGCAGTATTTGAACCTCGTGCCGACGATTCCCGAGGAATACGAGAAGCTCGGCAGCTTCGCGCTGTGCGGACTGCCGAAGGACCAGTATCCGACCCGCTTCATTCCCGAAGGCCAGACCAGCACTCCGTACACCATTGTCATCGGCGGACGCAATTTCGGCTGTGGCAGTTCGCGCGAGCACGCGCCGATTGCCCTCGGCGCGGCGGGCTGCGAGGCGGTGGTGGCGGAAAGTTTTGCGCGCATTTTCTTCCGTAACAGCGTGGCGACGGGTGAGCTTTACCCGGTGGAAGCGACGGCGCGGATTTGCGAGATGGTGGAGACGGGCGACGCGGTGGAACTCGACCTGGACGGGAACACGTTGAAGATCCTCAAGTCCTCGAAGGTTCTCGCGACCAAGCCGCTCGGTGAAGCGCGGCCGGTGATCGACGCCGGTGGTCTCTTCGACTTCGCCCGCAAAAGCGGCATGATCAAGGCGCAGGGCAACCACTCAAAGGCCACCGAGGAGTTGGCCGCGAAAGAGCCGGCCGACGATTAGTCCGAAATTGCTGTTGACTCATCGGCGGAAGGGCGGGCACAGTGAGCAGCGAATACGGAGGCGCACGCCACTTTGCGAAGCTTCAACCTGGTTGCTATCGGGGTTTTTCTGGCCGTCGGCTCGCTGGTCGCATCCGAAGTGAAGCTGAAGGACGGCACTGTTTATGATGGGAAGATTCTGGCGCGCGATGACCAAAGCGTCCGCATCGGCCTACCGCAAGGCGAAGTCAAGCTGCCCCTCGCATCAATCGAAAGCATCGATGGCGTTGACCTCCCAGCGCCTCCACCTTCCGCCGTGTCAAGTCTTGTAAACACGGGGGAGGACAACACCCTACGGCCGTCGCCGCAGAAGCCGCTCCAGGCTCCCTCACCGCCCTCTTACGTCCATCGCTGGAGAGTGGATATCTTTCTGGTGGTCCTCTGTGTGGCAGTGATGGGGTGGATTGAGGCACTGGTTTGGGTGCAGCATGACGTGAAGGGGATGCCCGAGACGGTCCGACGCGTCAATGCCACCGTGCTGTTGCTCCCTTTCGTCGGGTTCTTGATGTATTTGGCCAGACGCCGGCACCGTTTCCACGATGGTGAGACGCCCCGGACACTCACCGGCCGCGTGGCCGGTTTGAAACCGGACGAAGCCCCAAAGAAACGGGGACTGTTTGGCGGGCGCACAAAGGTCGCCACGACCCACGGGGCCAAGAAACAACGTGTTGGGATGGAGTTTCTCGATGTGGATGGCAATCCGATCCAGATCCGCAAGGACATGCCCGAAATGACCGGCATCGAAGCCGCACGCGAGGTGTTGGAAGACGCCTTCAGCGAGCGCGCCAGTGACATTCACATCGAGCCGCAGGCTGACGGGTGCCGCGTTCGGTTCCGCATCGACGGCGCACTGCAGGAGCGGTTGACATTTACCAGGACAGACGGGCTGCGCGTGGTCGCGGCGCTCAAGACCCTGGCGCAGATCGACGTGGCGGAAAAACGGAGAGCGCAGGACGGTCGATTTCGCGTGCGCACAGGGACAAGCGAGGTGGATTTCCGCGCGGCCACGGCCAGCGCGATTCACGGGGAGAAGATGGTACTCCGCATCCTCGACCGCAAGAGCGGGGTGTTGGGCCTCGGCGACCTCGGAATGCGCGCGGACATGATGGATCGGTTCGACCGCGTGATTCATTCGCGCAACGGTATCATCCTCGCGACCGGGCCGACCGGCTCCGGCAAGACATCGACCTTGTACGCCGCGCTCAGCCGTCTCGACCGAAAACGGTTGAACATCATGAGTATCGAAGACCCCGTGGAGTATGAACTGGAGGGCGCGACGCAGATTCCGGTCAACGTGAAAGCGGGCGTCAGCTATGAAGCGGGGCTCCGTTCGATTCTGCGGCAGGACCCGGACGTGATTTTTGTGGGAGAGATGCGCGACGCGGAGGCGGCCAAGATCACGGTTCGCGCCGCGTTGACGGGCCACCTGGTATTCAGCTCGCTGCACGCGAAGAACGCCGTGGGCACGATCGCGCGTTTGGAAGAGATTGGCGTGGAGCGCTACCAGATTTCCTCGGCGTTGCTGATGGTCGTGGCCCAGCGGTTGGTGCGCGTGCTGTGCCAGAAATGCAGCGAGGCGTATGGGGCCACGGGACAGGAATTGAATGAGATCGGTTTGGATTTTGAGCCGGGAACCCGCATTTATCGCGCGGTCGGCTGCGAGGCCTGCGATCATACCGGCTATCGGGGCCGCACGGGGATTTTCGAGATGCTCGTACTGGACGAGGAGTTGCGCAAGGCCCTCAACGAGGGCGCCAACGAACAGGTACTGTTCAAGATGGCTACCGGGAAGGGCCTGCGTTCCTACTACTGTGATGGCGCTGAAAAAATTCTGCTGGGCATCACGTCGGTAGAGGAAGTGATGCAGGCGAGCTGATTATGGCGGAAACCATCCCAGTCATCCTGAGCATTGCCGCGTTGGTGCTGATTCTGACGTTGGCATGGGGGGGGGCGGCTGTATTCGGCGTGTTCTACGAACTGACCAGTTCCGTGTTGTTGTTCTTTGCGATGATGGTGACGCTGCGGTACTGGTACGAGGCGACGCGCTGGGTTGAATCGGTGATGCCGGGCGCGGGCGCCTATGGCGCATTTGGGGCGTATTGGGCGATGTTTTTAGCGGGGTGCCTGCCGTTGATTCTGGTGCTTAATCGCCTCACGCAGGAGGCGGTGCCGCGCTACCCGAAGCTCATCGATTTGGTATTGGGGTTTGTCTTTGGGTTCATCGCCGCCACGATCCTGGTCTGCTGCGTGATGACGAGCCTGTCGGTCATTACCCCCAAAATCTGGGAGCCGTATAACCACGACGCCTTGACGGTGCCGTTTGATCGATACCCGATCGCGGTTTATCGGCGCATCGAGGGTATTGTTGGAATCAACACAAACGATCCGGGGCACACGCGTTTCCCCACCTTTGAGAAACAAGACGCGGACGATTTTCAAAAATACTGGCAATGAAGGTCATTTGCAGACTCCCGGGGTCTCAATCCTTGATGAGGAGTCGAGAGATCAGAAAGAGAATCGCGGCGGCGATGACCGCCATCGCCACCCAGTTGTTCTTCACCCAGGTAACGAGGCCCCCGAGCACCTCGGGCGATTCAGCAGCGGGTGGTGGCGCGGGTTGGTTCGTGGACGCCTGGGGAGCGTTGGTCGAGATGGTTATCCCGGGTGCTTGCGATTTCAGCGTTGTGAGTCTCTGCTTCACGGCATCCAGTTGACTCTTGACGTACTGAAGATGGTCCTGGGCGGCGTTGAGTTCGCCGCGTGCCCGGTTGACGGCAGTTTGGGCCTGGGCAGTTGACTGCGAGGCGCCACCCGTTGGCTGCGTCAGCGACGCTTCGGCCGCGCCCAGTGCCTGGCGAGCTTGATCCACCCGCTCCTGAGCGGTCGAGACATCGTGCACCAATTGCCGCTGTTGCCGGTCGAGCAAGTTCGTCGCCGACTGATAGGCAGAAGCCAGCAACGGGTTCGCCAGCGAAACGAGGTCCGGCTGTTTATCCATGTGAACGACCAACTGAAGCCGTTGGACGGCCGGTTCGAATCGGCGTTGGGAGATGAGCGCGCGGGCCTGTTGCAGAAACTGCTGGCCCTGGGCGCGCTCGATCAGCGGCGCAACTTCCGCGGCCGGCGACCACCGGCCACGGAACTTGAGGTTTCCGGCGGCCACCAAATCGCGCTCGGCCTTCCACTCGGCGATACGCTTGGTCACCGCCGACGCGTAGGGCGAGTCCGGGTGCTCCGTCAGGAATGCGTGGAAAACGTTGTTGATGATCTGGTCGTAGTATTCAATCTCGTAGCTGTCCTTCGGGCTGAGTTGGTACTTCTGAAGTTTTTCGTAGTCACGCGTTGCCTGCCGCTGGGCTCTTTGCTCGGGCGTCCAGCGGATGACCGCGGCAATGTCCGCCTTGTCGAGGTGGCGTGTTTGCGTGATCGTCCCGCCGGCAAACTCCAGCAGGATCGAAAGCGACGAAGCGTCTTCGGCCACGATCTCGCCCTCCAGCGCCGTGCCGTCCTTGAGTTTGACGGTGTCGGCGCGGGCGCAAAGTCCGGCCAGCGTGCACGCGGCCAGTATCAACCAGCAACAAGTCCGCATTGACTCCTCATTGGGTGCGACGAATCTGGATCGAGACGTACTGGCTGCGCGGGATGCTGAACTTTTTTACCTCGACGGTCACTGTGTCTGCCAGCTGGCGGGCGAGGATCGCCTCGGCGATTTCATGGGCGACCGCCTCGACCAACTTGCGCGGTCGTTCCGTGACCATCTTGCGGACCAGGTCCGCGACAATATCGTAGCGGGTCGTGGAGGCTTCGGCATCCCGGCGTCCCGCTTCTGTGAGGTCGCGCTCCAACTCCACCGTGATCAGCAGCCGCTGGGGCTGGGCCCGCTCGGAGTCCGTAACGCCGATGAGCGCATCCACTTCGAGGTCCTTGATGACGATCTTATCCACGCACCGCCTCCTGCTCGGCGAGAAACTGTTGCAACTCGCCGAGATCCTGGCAGATCAGGTCGGGTCCCATCGCGCGCAATTTCTCGAGGGAATTGTAGCCCGTCAGCACCGCGCAGGTGTGGATGCCGCCGGCCTGGCCGGCCTCGATATCATGCTCCATGTCGCCGACAAACATCGTCTCGTCGCGGTCGAGGTGGTTCTCATCGAGGATGTGGTGGATCGTTGACGTCTTGTCGACAATGCCGATGTACGGCCTGGTGATAAAGGGCCCGATGCCGAACCGCGCCATCTGCGTTTCGTAGGTGTGCGCATCGACCGTGCTGGCGATGTACACGCCCAAGCGCCGGTCCCGGCAGAAGCGCAAGAACTCCCGCGTGTGCGGAAGGACAGTGATGGCGGCGTGGTGATTCGGATACTCGGTCAGGAAAATCTCTTCCAGTTTCGCTTGCGGCACATGGGGCACGCGCGTCTCGTAGAATTTTCGGACTGGCAGACAAAACTCCGCGCGGAATTGCGGCAGGGACATCGGCGCCAGACCGCACGATTCCAGCACGTGGTTCGTGGTCTTCACCACTGGCAGCAAATCATCGACGAGCGTGCCCGACCAATCGAGAATGACGTTACGAATGATCACCCGCCGAGGGTATCACAAACACGCGGGCCGTTTGGACAAGAAAAGTGCGTGGCGTCCACGTCCGCCATCCATTTCCACGTGTCGGTGAAGGCGCGGAACTGGGCCTGGCTGGCTTCGCCGCTCGGTTGACTGCGCTCACTCCCGCTCGCTCCGCCCTTCGGGCACCGAAACGACACGGTGTCGTCTCACAATTGCGCCAAAAACTTCGCTGGCGCGTCTCGTCTGACTCCGCTGTGTTTCCTGCCTACCTCCGGCGCGGCCTGAGGCACGCCAGCAACGCCAGCCCGCCGAAGCCCAACAGCATCATAGCGGACGGTTCGGGGAGGGCCTCTACGTCACTTGCCACCAGCAAGTCGCCAGCCTGGAAAACCTTTACATTCACGTTCGAACCACCCAGTGCGTCGAACTGTTGATCGTAAAAGTATACTCCAACGTCCTGCAGCAGCCCGGTCTCGTCAATGGCTGCCACCACAACCGGATTCCCCGAAGATGTCAAGTTAGGGTCGGAGAAGAAATAAATCCCCTCCCCGAGGTTGCCATTGCCTGCGATGATTCGATCGCTCACCCCGCCCCCTTGGGCGATATTCTCAAGAAGGTCCACCTCCTGATTAATTGTAAAGTTCGTGTCAGGGAAGAATAAGAACCCAGACGAACCTTCGACCAGGATGTTGGTCACTCCTTTGTAGATCACCTCATCGGAGAGCTGCTGCGCACGAGTTGGCAGTGCGGCCACCAAACTCGCTGCTAACGCCAGGGCCAGCCCCAGCTTTATACGCCTCGTTCCACCTCGCTGGTATTTGGTGACTTCGCACCTATGAAAAAACATACGGCTTCTCATGTTACCCTCACCCTTTCTGCGCCTTGTGCGCATCGCGAACACGCCTTTGCTTTTGATCGTTCTGCAGCAAGACGGAGGAGGGAGATCGAGGTAGAGAATCCACATGTACAACTAGCTGCGCCAATGTCCCGAAGGGGTCACATTACCCGACCATCAGGGTTATCTCGATTCGCCGTGTCGCTGCCAGCGCGTCGTGACGCTTCTCCAAGCGGAAATGTGCCGAAAGCTGATGCGAATAGCAAGAACAAAATCCGAGCTCTAATGGGGCGCGGTCTCGAATCGTGCCGAAGTGCAACTATCGTCTCGACCTCGTGCCGTAGTGGCAGCGCGGGCGTTGGAGTTGAACGGCGGATCGAGAAAGACGAGATCAACGCTGGCGTCGGGGAAGACTGTGGTGTCGCAGCCACTTTAGATTGTCGCCAAAGAGCGGGCGGTTCATAGAAAGCATCTAAGCAACCCGAGGCAGATGGGCAATGGCGAAGGAGCAGTTCCCGAATGCCATCCGCCCAGAAGCGTTAAGTCTCTCGGTTCGAATTCGGACATTACCGAAAAGTGAACTGACTCGCACCGCCGCAACTTCCACGATTCCCGAGTTGGCTTTCGCCTACGGTTTGCGGCGCGGGCCGCGGACGCGTTTGGCGAGGCGCTCGGTCTTGCGTTTGCGCAGGCGCCGCTCGATTTTTCCCGCGACCACGTCGAGGGCGCCGATGACATCGGCGCTGGATTCCTCCGCGCTGAGGTCGGCGCCGGGAATCTCCACGAGCACGCGGACGGTGAATTGACGCGGCGAGGGGTGGGCGCTGACCTTGCGCAGCCGCACGCGGGCGCGCACTGCGCGGGGCGCGTATAGTTCGACCCGGCCGATTTTTTCATCGATGGCATCTTTGATGGCTTCCGAGAGCGTGACACCATCGGCCTGGACCAAAATATCCATGGAGTGTCTCCTTGCTTAGTAACTGAATTTGCCCAACTGCACCTTACCACGGAACACATAATAGACAACCGATTGAGCACGAAGACTCAGTAAATTTTCAATAGGGACTCTCGGTGTCCTCTGCCGGCCGCACCTTGCCCGCATAATGGCGGTGGATAAAGAGGGAATACCCGATGGAAAGCACCAACGCGACGGGCCACCAGACGAGCGCGATGGCCAGGCCGTGTCCCGTGGCCGCGCCTTCGTACGCGGTGAGGGAGTTTTCGGGCGCGAGCGTGGAGTGGAGCATGACGGGAAAAACACTGGCGGCCCCGGCGATCATAAGGCCGGCAAGGAATGCGCAGGAACCCGCGACGGTACTCTTTTCCCGACGGTTTCGCAGTCCCGTGAATACGGCGAGGAGACCGCCGAGAACGACGGCCACACCGAGCCAGGCGAACGGTTGGCGCAGCATTCCGGGAAACAGGTCCGTCCGCACATACCACGACTCCACGGTAATCACGACCAGCAACGTTAGAACGACATTCCAGAGAATTCTTGCGAGGCGCGCGCTGCGGTCATGAACGGGGCCGTTCGTTTTCAATACCAAAGCCACCGCGCCGTGGGCCGCGAGTGTGACCAGGGTGAACACCGCGACCGAGACCGTGTACCAATCGAGGATGCCGACGTGACCGCGCACGCCGAAGTTCGTGAAGAAGCTGAGGGTGAACCGACCACGGGCGTCCAGCGGGACGCCGCGCACGACATTGCCCAGCGCGGCGCCGATGAGAATGGCCAGCAGGATGTTGGCGGCGACGAAACAGAAGTGCCATCCCGTGCGCCATAGGGGATCGTCGATGTGGCCGCTCACTTCATGGGACACACCACGCAGCACGAGCGACCAGAGCAGGAGGAAAAATGCCAGGTAGAACCCGGCGAAAGCGGATGCCAGGATTGAGGGAAAAGCGACGAAGAGCGTCCCGCCAAAGGCGACCAGCCACACCTCGTGCCAGCTCCAGAGCGGACCGATGGCATGAAGGACCAGTCTTCGTTCCGCGTCCGTTTTGCCGACGGCGTATTGTAGCATTCCCGCGCCGATACCGAAGCCGTCGAGAATGATGAACATCGCGAGCATGAACGACAGGACGGCGTACCAGGTTTCAACCATGGGCTGCACCCCGTTTGCCGGTGGAAGAAATGGGCTGTGGTCCGTGGAGAATTTCGCGCCCGACCATGAACAGATAGAGCACGCCCAGCACGAAATAGAGACCCACAAAACCGATGAGGGTGAACAACACGTCGCCACCACTGACCACTTCGCTGGTCCCCTGAGTGGTGCGGAAAAGACCATAGACGAGCCACGGTTGGCGACCGAGTTCCGCCACCATCCAGCCCGCGGAGGTTGCGATGAAGGGGAATGGGAACGCGAGCATCAGCGACCAGAGCAATACCGGCGTTTTTTCCAGTCGTCCGCGTCCGAGTTGGACGCTTGCGCAGGCCATGAGCACGATGAAGATCGTGCCGAGACCCACCATGATATGGAAGGCGTAGTAGAGGAGTTCGATATTGGTCGGCCACGTGTCTTCCGGGAATTCATCCAGGCCGCGGACGTTTGCGTGAAAACTGCCGTAGGCCAGAAAGCTGAGCGCGCCGGGGAGGCGAATCGGATTGTCGAGTCGGCGCTCCTTTACGTTTGGCTGGCCGATCATGTTGACTTCGGCCATGGGACCGCTGTGGAAACGGCCTTCCATCGCGGCCAGCGCGACGGGTTGATACTGCGCCACTTTCCTGGCGTGCATGTCGCCGGTGGGAAACGCCACGAGCACGGACGCGACCAAGCCGACGATGGTGCCGGTCTTGAGAAAGAGCGAGGCTTGTTCGGAGTGTCGGTTGCGCAAGGCGTAGAGCGCGCCGACAGCGGCCACCGCGAATGATCCCGTCACGACCGCCGCGATTTGATTGTGAAGGAAGACGACGAGCGCCCAGGGGTTGAACAAGAACGCCTGGAGATCCGCGAGCCGCAGGGTGCCGTCCGCCGCCAGCGCGTAGCCGACGGGGTGTTGCATGAAGGCGTTGGTCACGAGGATGAAGTAACCGGAAAGCCAACTGCCGATGGCGACGCCGAGGGTGGCGAGGAAATGATTGCGCGGGCCGAGTCGTTTCTCGCCCCAGACCATCGCCCCGACCATCGCGCTTTCGAGGAAGAAGGCGAACATGCCTTCCATGGCGAGCGTTTGGCCGATGATGTTGCCGGAGTAGCGGGAGAAATTCGCCCAGTTGGTGCCAAACTGGAATTCCATCGGGATGCCAGTGACCACGCCGACGGTGAAATTGATGCCAAAGATGCGCGCCCAGAATCGCACGGCGTTCCCGTAGCGCTCATCGCCGGTGCGGAGGTGACGCCATTTCCAGTAAACGAGGATCCACGCCAGGCCCATCGTGAGTTGCGGAAAGAGATAATGATAGGTGATGGTGAAACCGAACTGCAGTCGATGCCAAAGCAGGGCGTCGTCCATAATCACCTCGCCCTAGCGCGGCGGCGAGAACCAGCCGGGAAACAGGGTGGTCAGCGCAAACTGAAAACACGACAAAGTCAGGACACTTATGCCCATGCAGCCAATCCTCCAAACGGCGTGCCACCAGAACTTCTAGCCGCGACCGGCGGGAAAAGCAATCTCGATGCGGGGTGTAATGGTCCGTGTGGTCCGGCGGATAAGCCAACGGGCGTTTCCAATCTGTTAAGAAAATCTCACATATCAGCAGCCAGGCTTCCAGACTAGGCCAATTCTAATTGGTCTCAATAGCGGCATGCAGAGTGAGGGTGTGGGCTGTCGAGGCCCGTATGTTGGTAATGGTCCCGAAGCGGCGACTGCATAGCTCGTGGTCACGAGTTATGCATGACTGATGGAAGTTCCCGCCGCTACGATGTGCGGGGTTCTCTCCTATACAGCGGAGGCTGTGTTATCTCCCTGACGAATTTTATCGAGGGTACTTGCAGTCGCGCCGGTGTTGACCGCCATGTCAATTATAGCAGAAAAAAAGTCTCTGATTATCAACAGGATCAAGGCAGCAATTGCTGTTAATAGCACTGCGACTCCGGTCAACATCGCGCAATGCAACATAGCCGACAGGCTCGCCTGCAATGCAACGCACTGCGAAACAGACCAAAATGCCTGAAATGAAAACGGCCAATTTCCGAACGCTGCAGTTCATCATGCGCTTCTCCATCCTGCAACATCAACGGGGTGGGAACGACATTTAGGATACTGGTTAGACACCGTAAGAGGCAATCTAAAAGCGCGGCATTGGGAGAGTGCCGATGAGCTAAAATCGGCATACACGCAGAATGCCGTTCATATAAGCTCTTGTCGAGTCTGGATCCATGGCGGCGCTCTAAACTCAGGGCGATTGCTTCCGGGTATAGCCATGCTCTTTATGAAGCGAGTTCGTGACGTGAAGCGTCCGTATATCGCTGATTGATAATTTTGCTGGACGTGGTGTGGCGGGATGGGTATAGTCGGCGGTGACGGGAAAGGTATCCGCCGTCGCCCGAGGCTATGGCGCGACAAGGAAGGCAAAGGCATCCTCCGTCGCCAAGGCTTCCGCCGTCGCCGAGGCTATGGCGGACAAGATGGAGGACAGGGAAGATAGAATGAATGGAAAAGGACAGGAGACGAAGGGCGACGGGGAGAATCCGCCGTCGCACTTCGTGCTATGGCGCGACACGTCCGCCTTCGCGAGACCGCTTCCACCTTCGCCAAGGCTTCGGCGGACAAGACGGCGCGACACGTCCGCTGCTGCTAATGCTATCTTTGGGAGGGGAGAACGCCAAAACCTGTGTTTCTGCGAAACGAACCCACCGATTTTTGCTTGGAAAACAGGTGTTAAGTGATTGTGGGGCAAATAGAAGTGATAGAAAAAATTCTGGATTTTCGGTGGGTTCGTTTTGGAAAACGAACCCACCGGAGGGGTGTTTTGAGGCTCTCTGAGGGGATTTTTGAGGGTTTGGCCCGCTTTTTTGGCGCTGGATTCGGGTTGCTCGATGATTTGATGCTATTAAATCCGGCAGACGGGACCATTCGACAGGGTTCGCGCAAAGGAGAGTTCCTACTAAGAATTGTGACGACCAACGTTCACTTGTCGCGGGGAGAGCGCGGGAGTAGTCTTTCCGGCCAAACATTGGAGGCTTCCATCCTCGGAGGAGAATCATGAAACTGCAGACCTTGACGAAACTCGGTGTGGGGTTGCTGGCGATCGTGGGGGCTTTGGTACTCATGGTGGGGATTGTCGCGGCGGTGTGCGCTCTGGGGGCCAAGCGGCCGGTTCCTTCGAAGGTGATCCTCGAAGCTGATTTTGAGAAGGGCCTGGTCGAGTACGTCCCCGATGATCCGGTGGCGCGGGTCGTCTCGGGCAAGGCGCCGACGGTCCTGGGCGTGGTCGAGGCGCTGGAGCGCGCGACGACGGATGATCGTGTGGTCGGCTTGATCGCGCGTGTGGGCGAAGCGGGACTGTCGGCCGCGCAAATCCAGGAAATCCGCGACGCCATCATTGCGTTTCGCGCCAAGGGCAAGCCGGCCATCGCCTATGCGGAGACGTTCGGCGAGGGCGGCAAAGGGAACGGCTCGTATTACCTCGCGACGGCGTTCGATGAGATTTACTTGCAGCCGTCGGGCGACGTGGGCCTGGCGGGCTTGATGGCGGAGACCCCGTTCATCCGCGGGACGCTCGACAAACTCGGTTTCGTTCCCCGCATGGATCATCGGGCCGAGTACAAGAACGCGATGAACGAGCTGACCGAGAAGAAGTACACCGCGGCGCATCGCGAGGCGACCACGAAACTGGTGGAGTCGATCTTTGGCCAGATCGTCAAGGGCATCGCGGAGAGGCGCAAGATGTCCGAAAGCGAAGTGCGGGCGCTGATCGATCGCGGGCCATTTCTCGGCGACGAAGCCTTGCAAGCCAAACTCGTGGACAAACTCGCGTATCGCGATGACGCGTACGCGGAGATCAAGAAGAAGGCCGGTGCGGACGCGAAGTTTCTCTATCTTTCAAAGTACGGCGAGCGTGTCACCGGCCTGTACGACAAGGGCACGACGGTGGCGCTCATTTATGGCGTCGGCGGGGTGCATCGCGGCAAGAGCAGCTACGATCCGGTGTTCCAAGAGGTGACGATGGGCGCGGATACGGTAGCGGCGGCGTTCCGGGCGGCGGTGGACGACAAAAAGGTGAAGGCGATTCTGTTCCGCATCAACAGCCCCGGCGGTTCGTACGCTGCTTCCGACACGATCTGGCGGGAGACGGTGCGCGCGCGGAAGGCCGGCAAGCCCGTGATTGTGTCGATGAGTTCGGTCGCGGGATCGGGCGGTTATTTCGTCGCGATGGCGGCGGACAAGATCGTCGCGGAACCGGCGACGCTGACGGGTTCCATTGGTGTGTTTGCGGGCAAGATGCTGAGCACGAATTTCTGGGACAAGCTGGGCGTCTCGTGGGATGAAGTGCACACGAGCTCGAATGCCATGGTGTTTACGGGCCTGAAAGATTACACGCCCGAACAGTGGGCCCGGTTCGAGACGTTGCTCGACCGGATCTACGACGATTTCACAACCAAGGTGGCAGAAGGCCGCAAGCTGCCGAAGGAGAAGGTGCTCGAAATCGCCAAGGGCCGCGTCTGGACAGGTGAAGACGCCAAGGCGCTCGGCCTGGTGGATGAACTCGGTGGATTTCCCGTTGCGGTCCGTCTTGTGCGCGAAGCGGCGGGATTGCCTGTGGACGCGAAGATCCGCCTGAAAGAGTTTCCGCTGAAGAAGTCGCCGCTGGAAGCGCTCCTCGGCGGCGGGCCCGATAATAGCCAGAAAGCCGGCGAAGCAACACTGGCGCGCGCGCTCGAAGTCCTGCAACCGTTGGCGCGCGTCGCGCGCGAGCTCGGGCTCGGCCCCGATTCCGATACCCTGCGGATGCCGGAATCCAGCGTGGAACCGTAACGGCAACTTTAGGCTCGCGCTTGATGCTGACTACGGTAGATTTGCAGCAGATTTTTTGGAGCGGAACGCCGCTTCTCGTGAGTCGGTGCGCTCCCGTAGCTCAGATGGATAGAGCGTCGGTTTCCTAAACCGCAGGTCGCCCGTTCGAATCGGGCCGGGAGCGCCACTTTACTTGTTGATTATAAGGATGTTAGAAATTTTATCTCGGAGTCGATTCATCCCAAAAACCGGCGGTTTGGATTCTACTATTGGAAGAGCTTAACCGCGACATTCTCCGCGGTTGCATCCGTGCCCCGCAACGTCAGCGAACGGCGCACGGCACTGAAGGTGCCGGACAACCGGAGCCGCTTGCCGCCGAACGTGGCGTAGGCATAAACCTTGTTCCGTGATGTCACCAGCAACTGTCCCACCACCACGCCCGGATCCGTGCTCGTCGCGATGTCGAAGACGCCGGAATCATTGGCGTTGGAACTGATCACGTAACTCACCGCCACCGGCGTGGTCCGGAGAACCGTCACCAGTCCGGTCCATGTCCCGCTGAGATCCGGGAACGTCGTGGCCGGCACACCCCTCCAGTGGAAGGTGCCGAGAGAGGCGCCGAAAGCATTGGTGGCTGGCACCGCCCCGCTGAGACTCTTGAGGCTCCGGACCGGCCCCAATAGCGTGCCGGTCCAATTCGTCGTGCCGCCGGTCTGTTCGACAAACGGTCCCGTCACCTGTCCCTTCGCGTTGAAGCCCCACTGACCTGACGTGTCGTCCAGCCCAAACGTCTTGAGGCGAATCCCATAGCCGCTGGCGCTAAAGTCATCCTCGAAGGTCAGGAACTGGGCGCCCTTGTCGGCGCCACTGGTCGTGACCTCCCAATCACCCAAAGGCGAGTTCTTGGCGCCGACGGTGATCGTCGCGCCCGCGGAGATGTTCGTCACACCGAACGTGTCACTCGCGCGCGCGCTGATGATGTGATTGCCGAGCGCGGGATGAACCAGGAAGTTTGTCCCTGGGTTGGACGTTGTCTCCCCGAGTTTCGTGCCGTCGGCAAAAAACTCAATCTTGCTGATGGCCCCGCCATCCTTGGCTGTGGCGCTGGCGACAACGGTAATCGTCAGGTTGGTCATCAGCGGCGGGTACAACATACCGTTCGCGGGCCGAACGATGTTCACCGTCGGTGGCGTGTTCACCACATTCGTTACGGCGATCAGATTCACCCGGTTGGTGGCGCTCGACCCACCGGGGCCCAAGACTGCCAGTGCGACCGAATAGACACCGGCCGTGGAGTACGAGTGACTCGGGCTGGCCGCCGTGCTCGTATTGCCGTCGCCGAAGGTCCACGAATGGTTCGTGATCGTGCCGGTCGAGGCATCCGTGAAGTTCACCAGCAGTGGCGCGGCGCCATTCGTCGAACTGGCGGTAAACGCGGCCACGGGCGCCCCAAACACGTTGGTAACGGTAATATAGTTCGAACGCAGCAGCGCGTTCGACCCGAGTGGGCCCAACACGGTCAAGCTGACCGGGAAAGTGCCCGCCGTGGTGTAGGAGTGGCTCGGGTTGGTCAGGGTGCTCGTACCACCGTCGTCAAAGGCCCACACACGGCTGGTCACGGTGCCGCTAGAGACATCCGTGAAGTTCACCAGCAACGTCGCCGCGCCATTGGTCGGGCTCCCGGTGAAGCCCGCGGTCGGCGCGACCGCGCCGGAACCGGTCACGGCATTGGTCGAGACGCCGCCGTTGCTGGCGAAGACAACCGAGCCGGTAAACGTTCCGGTGGCCACGGGGCTGAAACTCACGCTCACCAGCCCGGTCTGCCCACCGCCCACGGTGAACGGACTGCCACTGGTGACAGCAAACGGACTGCCCACGGCTTTGACCTGCGCGGTACCAGTCAGCGTCTCGTCGCCGGAATTGATCACAAGAAATTGCTGGTTGCCAGATCCGTCAACCGCAACGAAACCGTAAGCGATACTGGGCGGCTGGACCAACAACTGTGGCGGATTGACCACAACGACCAGGTTGGTCTGCGGTTTCGTACTGACACCGACCGGCCCGCTGACGATCAAGGTCACAGTGTTGGTACCCGGCCCGGCATAGGTGTGCGTCAGAATGTTGGCCAGGGTATTGGTGGTCGCGCCATCACCGAAGTTCCAGAACCGATTCGTGAGCGTGCCGATGGAGGTATCCGTGAAAGTTACGGTCAAGGGCCATTCCCCAAAGATCGGCGTCGCCTCAAAACTGGCCACGGGCGCAACGTCGCCATTGCTGCTGATGACGCCGTTGATCCAGCTGATGTGTGACGAGACACGCGTGCTATAAAACCCGCTCGGATTGTCCGACACCGTATTGGGGATAAAAATGAAACTACTACCGCTCGCCTCGTACAATCCCCCACGGTCCAGTAATGCCGCTTGAAACGTCGTGCCATCCACGGCGTTGCTGAACGGGCCGTCGACAGCGTAGTGGATGCCCGCGAGCTGCCAGACGCCGCCGTTTTGAATGAACATGCCTCCGCTCGAATCCCCGACGGAAAGATCGCATTCGTTCGAACCAGCGCCACGGTCGAACGTCGCCCGCAGAAAATCTCCCAGTGCCGCACCGCCGTTGACATTCGTCGCCACATCATTCTCGCCCCAGCGCTCGATGCCATCGCTGGCGCCCCACTGCCAGCCGTTGGTCACGCCGCTGACGATAACCGCCAGGCCGCGCTGCGTGCCGCGGCCGAACACGATGCAGTGTTTGCCAACCTCATTGATGTTCGTATAGAGCACCGCGTAGCTCGGAAATGTTTCCGCGACCTGCCAGAGGCGCAAATCGCTGCTCGGATCGTCGAAGAACGCCGTCGTGTGGTAGGTGAATCCATTGAGCACAAATACTTGCCCCGTCGCGCCTCCGATATGTTGTGCCGCGAGGAAAAAGGTTGGCGCGACGGCTGTCCCGAGAAAACTCCCCCAGGAACCTTCGTACTGCCAGCCGCTGTTGGCGAGTGTGCCACTCGGCGCGTTGGTGTTGTAGGCGGGATCAGCGGTTGATTTGAATAATATCGCGTACGACGACGGCAACGCCAGGAAAATGCTCGCCACCACCACCGCCCCCAACACATAACCCGAGACTCGCACGAGACGTTGACTATAGCCAGCAACACCCGCCGCGGCAACCCTGAAATGACCCACCGCGAGCCCCGCAACAACCGCAATTCCTACGGCAGCAGCCGCACGCGGTAGTAGCGGGCGGGGGTGTTGGTAGCGGCACCGAGGTCGAGGTCGGACGCTATTTTATTCGTCGGCTGGTGTAACCACGTAGAAGCGTTGTGTACACACACCCATCACCGCTGGATCGGTAATAGTCTTCACCGTTCCATCACCGCCCGCCGTGGTGAGAGTGCTCCACCTCGGATCGGACAAGTTGTTCTTATAGAGGATTCGGTAGCTCGTCAGATTATCCGTGGGGAGGGAGAGGTTAACGTCTCCACCATTGGGTGAAATGCCGACATTCATAGTCCCTCGAGCTTTGCCGCCGCCAGTGAAGTGGATATCGTCCAACTCGATACTGGGGATCGCCGAAGTGGTACTCAAAATCTCGAAGAACTGGCTTACCTCGAAAAGATCAACTTCTGGGGCAAAGTCGGACATCGGTATGTCGATCACATGCCAGTTACCGTCCCGAACAAATCCGTAGGGGTCGCTGCCCGCCTGGAAGGTGATCCATTTCTGGCCGACTCCATCGATGTTGCCGCTCTTCATGCCGAGCATGAACGTGGCGGAGGAGCTGGTCTTCATGGCGAACTCCAATTTGCAACCCGGGTATCGGAAGGCCGTCAGATTGTATTTTACGTTCGGCGTGAAGGCCATTCCGAACCAGGTCAAACCGGGCGCGGATTGAAGACTGATATCCTGGCTGCCCTCATACGGGTGTTGCACGATGGGCACCAGCGTGTTCGCCCAGACGAAAAAGTTACCTTGAACACCCAGAGCAAATGCTCCCGCGCTCTTGTGTGACGCCGTCTCGGTGTAGACACCGAAATCTCCATTCTCAGGAGTCGTCCTGGCTACGCTGGGTTCCCACCAAACATTGTCGATGGACAGGTTCAGTGCCGAAGTCGGGTTAACGGCACTCGAAATCATGAATACTTGACTCAGGGTGCGGAAATCGATGTTGGCAAATCGGTTCAAGGGAATTTTCAGCGAATGCCATTGGCCGTCACGAGCGAACCCGAACTCCGCTGTCTGGTCTCCCACAGGAAGCCAGAACTCGCCGCCCCTGCTCTATGTAAAAACCCGTACGCTCCGATGGGCGCGAGCTTCGTGTTTTGGATCAAAACATCCCTGTCTACCGACGACAATCCGTGCCAATCTGGGACATTTTCTTGTGAGCCCAGTTGTGAACATGACCTCGTTTCAACCAAGCCGGTATTGTAATTCCTCGAGGTTCGAGTCCTCGCGCGGCGGCCGGACCGTCAGAAGCCGCCTCTTAAGCTTCCTGCTTTAGCCCGTTGGGTATCATCGGCAGCGATCGTAGGCGAATGCCGGTCGCATCGAAAATTGCATTTCCCACCGCCGGGGCCAGGGTCAAAATCGGAGACTCTCCCGCGCCGGCCGATGGCAAGTCTTTGCGGTCAATCAGGATGGTTTCGAGGACGGGGACGTCGTTGAAACGCGGGACCCGATATGCCGAGAAATGCGGATTGAGGACGCGGCCATTCTCAAACTCGATGGCTTCGAACAGCGCGCCTCCGATCCCCATGATGATCGCCCCCTCGATCTGATTCTTCAAATTGTCGGGATTGATAATGGCGCCGCATTCGAACGCCGTCACGACCCGCACGAGTTTTGCCGTGCCATTCGCGCGATCCACGGAAACTTCAGCACAGGTCGCGACATACCCGCCTTTCTCAACTCCACCGGCGATCCCCAATCCCTGTCCAGGTGAGGCTTTCGTTTTACCCCAGCCGAAGGACTGGGCCGCCACGTCGAGGACGGCGCCGAGACGCGCGTCTTTCAAGTTCTTCCGCCGAAACTCCAAAGGATCCAGCTTCACAAGGCGCGCCAATTCGTCCATATGCGTCTCCCGCGCGAAGTGGTTGGCGGTCGCCGCCAACGCGCGATACGAGCCCTGCCGCAAGGGCGACTCGACTGGATGAAACTCGATCCGCTGGTTCGCCACTTCGTACGGCGTGCGGATACCGGAACCCCCGGAATTGTAATTGTGAAACTCCCACGCCGTAACCGTTCCGTCGTTGCGTACGCCGCTGGAAATATCGATCACGCCGGCGGGACGGAAATATGCCCAGGTGAATTCCTCCTCACGGGTCCACACGACTTTCACTGGTTTGCCGGCCGCTTTCGCCAGTCGCGCCGCCTCGACAGCCGTTTC
>JBGOTY010000008.1:0-24267 GCA_041476745.1 Verrucomicrobiia bacterium
GGCGGCGGGGGCCGGTCGCGCGGCCTTGGGGCTGGCTTTCTTTTGCCGCACTTTTAGCCGTCTGAGGTAGGCAGTGCGACGACGACGTTTCTCAACTTTGTTGTATTGTTGGCTCATGCGCTTTTCTTCTTCGGTTTCTTGAGGAATTTTGTAATTTCGCTCTTCGCATTTCCCACGATTGCGTTACCGTGGGCGAACGTGATCGTTTTGAAATCGAGATCGAGCAGCCTCTGGAGCGACTTCAGGGCCTGCTTCCTGTCCTCGATATAGGGCTCCGGCAACAACGCCAATCCCTTGTCGCCTTGATTGAGCAGGGTGTCCCCTACCAGAACGATGCCGCCTCCCGCTTTGACATAGTAGGCAGTCTCACTCGCGGAAGAGCCAGGGAGATACACCGCTTTCACCCCGCCGGGCAACCGCTCGCCGTCCATCAGCAGCACATCGATCTTGGTGTCACAGTCGGCCCGGGCCTTTTCGTGAGCATAGACCTGAACCTCGTACTTCTTGCGAAACCAATCGGACTCACGGTCGTGGTGGGCATTGGTAAGCAGAATGGCGATCGGCTCGCCGAGGGCCTCAAGTTTCTCGAGGACGGTGGGCTCCACTTTCAACGGGTCGATAAAAACGACTCCCTCGGCAGTCTTCAGTGCGTAACTGTTAAAATCAACCTTCCATTGCGGGTGAAAACTTGACCAACCGTGAAGATTCTTTGCGACTTCCCGTAATTCAACCGACGGCTTCAAATCCATAACTCGCCCCTCAAGACAATTCCCGTTGCTGACTTACTCCCAGACCGCAGCCGCGATCTGATAGAGTGGCAATTGTACCGCGGGGAGCGCGTGGGAGGCAAGCCATGTTCGCGCGGTCAATCCAAGGCGGGCGAGGTGACGCAAGTGATGTCGCCCATGACCTGACACTGGCAACTCAGGCGACGATTCGTCGGCCGGCCCTTCAGCCGAAGTTTTTCACGACGCGTCATGGACGAGAGATTCTCGGCGCCTTCCACGATCTCCATCACGCACGTGCCACACAGGCCGTTGCCCTGGCAGTTGAGCTTTTCATCAATTCCCTTGTAAACAGGAACATCATGAAGCAGCGCCGCCTTACGGAGGTTTGCGTACTGTCCGCAATCCACCTTCTTGCCAGCATTCAAAAACTCAACCGTCGGCATAAATCTCCTTTGTGATTGTCGAAACCAGCCACGCCAACCCGCACCGTGCCGCACCTGTATACGAAAAACCGCCGCCCTTTGCAACGGTTTCGGCTCGGCGCGGCTAGGGCTTCCGGGGAAAGAGACCGCGACGATCGAACTCGTTAAAGACCCGCACAAAACCGTGCGCAAACTGCTCCGGATTTGCCAACAGCAGCGAGCGCGTGTATTCCGGCGTCCAAAACTCGCCGGATTCTAGTTCCGCCAGATTGATCCGGGGCTGTTCGTCGGTGACCACGCTGTACACCCACACGAACTCCCAGCCCGTTTGCTCGCAGGCTTCGATCTTGAAGTGACGGGAGAGCTGTCCGACGGGCACCACCAGCCCAAGCTCCTCCTGCGTCTCACGCCTGGCACAGATGTCGTAGTCTTCCCCGCTATTCAGGTGACCCGAGGCACTGGAATCATAACAGCCCGGAAAACTGTCCTTGGCGGCGGAGCGCTTCTGCACAAAGAGCTCGGCCCGCGCGTTGAAGAGCAGAACATGGACGGCCCGATGCCGCAGCTTGCGCCGATGCACCTCGGAGCGCGAGGCCGAGCCGATCACGCGATCCGCTTCATCGACCACATCAAACGTCTCCTCCGACACTGCCGGCTTCGCCATGCGGCGCATCAAAGCACACGCTACGGCCCAGGCCCAGAGAAAAAAGAAGACCCCCCGACGAATCGGGGGGTCTTCGGTTAGAGCTTAACCGCTGCGATTAGAACTTGACGTTGACTTCTGCGCGGACTTCCTCGGCCACAGCGCTGGTGCCCGCGTGCCGATAGGCACCTTCCGGCACGAATGCACCGTAAACGAGTTGGGCCCGAACGTCCTTGCTGTAGTCGTAGCCAAGGATCCCGTCAATTTCCCAGCCGATGTCCCGGCTGGCCGCTGTCGGGGAGACGGACATGCCACCGAAATCAACATTCGGGTTGCTTCCGGCTATGCCGTCCTTATCCGCTTTCAGGTAGTAATAAACCTGCAACGCGAGCGTGGTGTTCTCGTAAGGCTTCACCGAAGCGCCCAGGTTGAAGATGTGGATGTCCGTGAGCGCAGGGGCAAACAGATAGCCATTGTATCCATCCGCATAGTCGAACCAGGGAATGAACGCGCTATCCACATTGTTTTTCCCACCACCCGACGCGAAGATGTAGTTGCCGTTTAATACCGGCACCCACTGGACGTTCTTCAAGGTGTATTTACCACCCAGGTTGAAGAGGAACGCGCTCAGGTTGTTGGCACCCGCGTCGGAGTTGTCTCCAAACTCGTAGGCACCTTCGACCCAGGTCTGGAGGCCTTCAGTCAGGTTCATGTCACTGCGCACCCCAATGATCAGCGGCGAGCTGCCACCGGTGGTGGGGATAACGCGGCTCGAGGTAACCGGGCCACTGGGACCCTGGGAAACCCAGCCGAAATACGCCTCGACATCCTTGATGGCCGAGTCGCTCAGTTCATAGCGCGCGTTCACAAACAACAGGTCAGAGGCGCCTGCGTGCGTTCCCGTCGGGCTGAAGCCTTGATTGTTCACCAACTCCGCACCGACGAGGTCAATCGTCAGCGGGTAGTAATCGAGCACCAGCCGAGCGGCGTCATAGTTGTACTCCTGTTCGACGCTGCTGAGGATCAGCCCGCGACCGTATTGCAAATACTGGCGACCGAGTTTCAGTGTTGCCGGGGTGTAGAACAGTTCGTTGAACTGAACATACGCCTCGTTCACACCGATATCCCAGCCTCGGTTGATATTCCCGTTGAAGCCTGCATTGCCAGCGCCGGAGGCATTGTGCACCGACTCGTTGTCACTGCCCCAGAGGCTCTCGGCACGGAGGGTGACAACCACGAGCACGTGGTCTTCGAGGTCAGCTTCGACCGAAACCCGCGTTCGCTGTGAGATGAATGAGGCATTCCCCTTGGCCTGAGAACCTAAGCCATCATCACCCGCGCTATCAATGAAATACCCGCGCAGGCGGATATCACCGCTTAGGCGGATATTCTGGACATCGGCGAATGTCTTGCTGGTCAATCCCCCCAGGGCAACCAGCGCGACTACTAGCCATAGTTTCTTCACTCTGTGTCCTCCTTCGTTTTGTTTACGTTCGCTGTGCGCAAAGCACAAGTCTTCTCTTTTTCAGTTTCTGGGGGGCCGCTTCTGCTTCGATGACAAGCTTTCCCATCACTACGATACAAAAAAGCCGTCTTGAAGCAGACCTGAACTTATCCCCCCATCCTCCACTTAAGCGCCGAGTATAGGCCCGACCCAAAATGTGTCAAGTCCCAAAACTCGGCCCCAATTTCAGCCTAAAGGCTGCTGCAGCACGACGCGATTACATCGGCCGCCGAGGGACTAATCAAGCCCCTGCGCACGAGCGCCGCGACCCGTCTACCCAGAACTCTGCAATTGGCGCGTGCGCCGTTGAAATCCCGACGGGCCACCGCGCGCGTGATAATAGTGGCTTCCCGCTGCAGTGAAATCTGGTACGAACGAGATAATCCAAGACCAGAGATTGCCGAATCCAAGCATCCGCTGCCACCCGGGACAAGCCCCTTGCCCTTGGCAAGGATGTAAGGCTTGTTGTCATCCAGGGAAATGGCCAAGACGATGAAGCCATTGGGGAACGCGACGAAGGTTTCGTGCACCGAACAATCCCAGTTCGAAAGATCCGCTGCGGTCAACGAAGCAATTGCCGGGTGCGACGCCGTGATCGCCACGGCACCCTCGCAGGGAACCCCCGTCACTGTGAACGTGCCGAACTGGTCGAGTACCTGAACCGTATCGGTAACCGAATCACCGCTATAATAGCAACTCAGGTCGAGGTACGCGCCCGTCTTGCCTATTTGTGTTGTGGCGAAATTAATGCCGTCGCTGATCAGTGTGCCGGCACCCGGATGCTCGGGCTGGTGAAATACCGGGTCCGTGCCGATGATAACAATATTGCCATTCAAAACCGAACTCCAAACCGTTCGGTTGGACACAGCTGCATCGATCTCGCTGAGATCCCCGCAGGTCGGGTCACCAAGAATAATCGCCCGAAAACTGGCAAAATCATTGGTGCTCATGGCCAGCCAGTCGTCATTGGTCACGACCACGACGGTGAAGCCCAACGCGGCGGCGCTCGTTGCCTCAAGGCTGTTGGAGCCGCCGGTGACCGTACTATCAAGAATGAGTACCGAGTGGTCGTCCGGTGCCGGCGTGGCCTGCGTCCGGTCGGCGCCAATCGTAGAAACCCCCAACAGCAAAAGCGCCATCCCGATTTTCCCCAGAATTCTGTTCGAGTCCATCTTCATCACTTGCTCCTCCTTTAGCCTGCGGTTCTGATTGATTTCGGCTACCTGAAAATTCCTGCCCGGTTGCAGCATGCCAATCTCAAATCCTGGCTGTGAGCCAGTCCTCCTGCCTTCCCGTGAATGGAAACTCAATATAGGAATGACCCTCCCGGTGTCAAGACTTGAAATTATCTCTCTGAACCTGCCCCTTACGGCGCTGTCGTCAGCGATGGCATTTGCAGGCCGCTTTTTGCGGGTGGCGTAGCTGGTTGTGCCGGGGACTCGCTCGGCTTATCGGGCGGCATATCGCGGCTCAGTACAACCCACTGCAGATATGCCTGCGTAAACCACGGCGAGTTTTGACCCAAGGCGAGTATTTCCTCATACAACTGCCGCGCTTCCTTTTTTTGGCCGCCTACCTCCAGACACCGAGCCAATCCCATTTTTGCCGCATTCGCGACGTAATTGTTTTGGCCGGAATTAATTATCTGCAAGTACTGTATCTTGGCCCCCTCCACATTCCCTTGAGTTTCCAAAACGGTCGCCAGACCAAGCTTGGCAGACTGCGCCAGCACATGCGCCGGGAACTCTTTGGTAATTCTTTCATAAGTACTTGCTGCTTCGGCATATTTGCCAGATCGATAATACACGTCCGCAAGTCGCGACATCGCCTCCGCAGCGGTCGAGGAGTTTGGGTAATCCCGAATTACCTGCTCCAGGGACGCCGTGTCCCTGGCATTCGCCAACATGGATGTGGCCTGTTCTGCCTGCGCACTTGATTGATATTGCCGGTAGAGCAAGACCCCGACGATGGCAATGACTACCACTGTGGCGATGGTGATCTGTTTCCCGTGATCCGCCCAAAAAACCTCAAGGTCGAATTGGTCGGTGATGCGTAAATCGTTATGGACGTCTTGTGCCATGATCCTCCGTCAAATCAGTCGCGCTATTCTTGTGAAACGGGGCGAAAAGGCAAGCGGGAAACAGCAGATGATCATTACGACCGCCGCTGCGCCCGCCATTCTCTCAATACCAGGCCGAAAAATGCCATATCCTCGACCAGATAGCGCCGCCACATCCTTTGCGGTTCCTGAACCAGCCGAAAAAACCATTCCAAACCACATTTTTGCATCCATCGCGGCGCGCGTCTCACCAATCCGGCGACGACGTCAAAGGTCCCGCCCACGCCCATGACGAAGGGCGTCTGCAATTCAGCTTTCCACTTGTTCAGAAAAATCTCCTTTTTCGGTGAACCCATCGCCACAAACAACATCTCTGGCTGCGTTCGCTTGATCCCTTGCACCACTTCAGCTTCTTCAGCCGGTTGCCAGTACCCGTTTCGATACCCGGCAATCTTCAAAGCGGGATGGCGCTGCTTCAGGACCTCAACCGCCCTCTCTACTATTTCCTGGCGGGCCCCGAGCAGATATGGCCGGTACCCCTTTTCTGCGCACCGCGCCACCAGACTATCAAACAAATCTACACCAGTAACCCTCTCTTTAAGAGGATGTTGCAACAACCTTGACGCCCAGACTATTGGCTGCCCATCGGCATTGATCAAATCACAGCTTAAAACCGCCTTGCGCAATTCAGGATCACGCTGGAATTTTACAATTTTGTCCACATTGACGACCACGTGCTGATGGGTACCACCCTCTCGAATCATCGATTCCACCCGGCCAACCGTTTCCTCCAATGTTAGGTTGTCGATCGGCACGCCAAACAGGATCGCCTTTTTCTCAGTCTGCGGGTTCATTGCTTCGGTGGGTGCTTGAGCAGGCATTCGACAATCCGCCCCGCAGCCTTGCCGTCCCAGAACTTGGGAGCACGCCCCCGCTTGCCGTTGCCCGCCAATATTTTCCTGGATTCGCCGACTATTTTGGATTGGCTGGTACCGACGAGCGTGTTCGTGCCCTCCGTAATCGTGACTGGCCGCTCGGTATTATTGCGAATCGTCAGGCACGGCACTCCCAGAACCGTGGTTTCCTCCTGCACGCCGCCCGAATCGGTCAGGACCAGTTTCGCGTTGGCCATCAGACATAGTGAATCCAGATAGCCAACCGGATCGATCAACTTCAGGTTTTTCCAGCCTCGGAGTTCGTCCCAGAATCCAAACTGCTTCAGCCGATTGACTGTGCGCGGATGAACGGGAAACACCAGCATCAAATCCTTCTGGATGGTGTCCAGAGCCGAAAGAATCTCCGCAAACACCTGTTTGTCATCCACGTTGCTGGGACGGTGAAGTGTCACAAACCCGTACGGACCAGCCAAATCGAGTCTTTTTGATATGTCGGACCTGAGGCTTACGTCCTTAAGTTGTAACAGTGTGTCAATCATCACGTTACCAACGAAAAATATCTTTTCTGGTGCGACCCCTTCGCGGCGAAGGTTCTCGTCCGCATCCTGGCTCGTGATGAAGCAGTAATCGCTCAAGGCGTCCGTCACGAGACGGTTGATTTCCTCTGGCATCGTCCGGTCGAAGCTTCGCAAACCGGCCTCGACGTGCGCCACGGGAATGCAGAGCTTGGCCGCCACAATCGTCGCCGCCATGGTCGAGTTCACATCCCCAACGACGACAACCAGATCAGGCGGTTCGGCGGACAGCAACTTCTCCATCTCCACCATCACCCTGGCCGTCTGTTCGCTGTGTGAGCCGGAACCGATCCCGAGATAAACGTCGGGTTTGGGCAGATGTAGTTGCTCGAAGAAAAGCGTCGACATGTTGTCATCGTAATGCTGGCCGGTGTGCACCAGTTTTGGGTCGAACTCGTCCGGGTGCCGCCGATATTCCATCATCAGCGGAGCCATCTTCATAAAGTTCGGACGGGCCCCGACGACATTAACGATTTTCAGCTTCATTCGCTTTTCGCCTTGATCAATTCGCCCAACGCAAAATACATCCACGACTGCGACCAGCGCAGGTACTGGATGCGGTTGATGGCCAGCCGACCGTGTTGATACCAGAAAAAGCCGCGCTCATCCCACATGTTTTTCAGCGCCCAGCGTGCCACTCCGTCGGCTTTTGCCACATCGCCAAACGCCAGGTAGGTCACAATGCCCTGCGCACAGCAGTGAATATCGATGGGGTACGCCCGGTTGTGATAGTAGCGCGGTGACCCGTCCGTCTGCCAGAATACCTTGTCCCAGTAGGCGAATCCCCGTTGGGCCGCATCCGCAAAGTTGGCGTCGCCGGTCACTTGCTTGTACTCGCACAGGGCGACAAGATTGTATCCGGTGTGAAAATTGTCGATCCAACGCTGGTTCTCGGCCTCGCCGTACCACCACGAACCGTCCGGCCGCTGTCGCTTCACTGAAAATTCCACGCAATCCCGTCGCCCCAGTAGCGCCGCACCCATCAGGTTGATATTGTGCACCTGCGTATCCGACTGCGGTATGTATCGAATCCACCTTTCGCCACCGCTCTCAGTGACCAACCCCTCCACGAAATGCGTGTCGCACTTCCGCCCGAACCACCGGTGGGCCTTCACCGCGAGCGCGGTGCAGATGAGATTGGGTGTGTGCGGCGGCGCGTAGAAAGCGCGCGATTGCCAGCCAAACGGATACCCCCAACCACCTTCGGGAGTGCGCAATGAATCGAGGACATCGAGAAGCCGCTCGTCGCCGCTGCCCATGGCGAATAAAGCCACCGCCATCGAGTTGAGTTGGGGCTTGACACCGCACAACGCGCGAAGATTGATGGGACTGCGCTTGTGAAACTGGGTCCACGCCTGTCGCGCCTGTTTTCCGGGCAAAACTCGCGCCAGCGGGGAATTCAAGCCGTCGTAGGGGTCGTACCCGCGCCAGTGTTGGGCGGCGCAAAAATCATGCAAGCGCTGCCAAATCTCGCGCAGGTGCCCAAAGTTGATACCCGGTTTGGAAATGGCTGCCACAACGCTCGTGCTGGATGCGAAACCGTTAGAACAGTGTATAGATGAACGGGGCAATGGCGTGGCCGACAATCATGACCGCGCCCAGTGCAAGCAGAACGACAACAATCGGCACAATCCACCAGGCCTTGTTCTGGCGGGCAAACCCAAACAAGTTCTTGAACAGCAACAGTAGGTGTCTCAAGAATTGCATGTACCCAGTGTTCTACACTCGGAACGTTCTAATCAAGTACGAAATCCTTGCGCCAGTCCTGCTGGTCAGCCAGCTTTGGCTGCTGCTTCTTGTCAAGCAGGCATGAGCCGAGCACCAAGTAGTCCATTTCCGTGCGCATGAAACAGCGGTAGGCGTCCTCGGGAGTGCAAACAATCGGCTCGCCGCGGACGTTGAAGGATGTGTTGATCAGAATTCCGTAACCGGTTTTCCGCTCGAACGCCTTCAGCAGTTCGTGGAAACGCGGGTTGCGCTCCGCATCCGCGGTCTGCACACGCGCCGACATGTCCACGTGGGTGACCGAGGGAATGGTGGATCGCACGATATTGACCCGTTTGCGCAAGTCGGGGTCTTTCATGATCCGCTGCTCTTCATCTGACAATGGGCAGCGCAATTCGGGACGCACGTCCGCAACCAGGAGCATATACGGTGATTCCTGTTCCAGCTCGAAGTAATCGCCCATGCGTTCCCGCAAACAGACGGGCGCGAAGGGACGAAACGACTCGCGATACTTGATCTTGAGATTCATGATGGATTGCATCTTGGGCGACCGCGCGTCTCCGATGATGGAACGCCCGCCTAGGGCGCGCGGGCCGAATTCCATGCGACCTTGCAATATGCCGACAACGTGTTCCGACGCCAGCACATCGGCGATCTCGTCGCCCCAGGTCTGCGGCGACAGTTTGCGGTAGGGATACCCATGCGCGCCGAGGAACGCCTCGATTTCATCGTCGCTAAACTCGGGACCGAGAAACGCCCCGCTCATCTTGTCGTGGACACCATCAACCTGCCGTGGATGGTTCTGAATCCAATACCAGACCAGCAGCGCCGCCCCAACCGAACCGCCGGCGTCGCCGGCCGCCGGCTGAATCCACAACTTTTCAAACGGTCCTTCGCGCAGGAGCCGGCCATTGGCGACGCAGTTGAGAGCCACGCCGCCGGCCAGACAAAGATGCTTTTCTCCCGTCAATCGATGGGCTTCGCGGGCCATACGCAGCACAATTTCCTCCGTCACCTCCTGGATCGACGCCGCCATGTCCATCTCCCTCTGGGTGATGTCCGATTCCGGTGATCGGGCAGGACCGCCAAACAGCTCCGCGAACCGGTCGTTGGTCATGGTGAGGCGGTTCAAGTATCCGAAGTAGTCCATATTCAGGCGAAAAGAACCGTCCGGCCGCAGGTCGAGGAGGTGATCGTAAATGAGCTTGGCGTACTTGGGTTCACCGTAGGGCGCCAGGCCCATCAGCTTGTATTCCCCGGAGTTGACCTTGAAACCGGTGAAGTAGGTGAAGGCGGAGTACAGCAGTCCCAGCGAATGGGGAAAGCGCATTTCCTTCAGCAACTCGAGGCGGTTGTCAACCCCTCGACCAAGGACGCTGGTGGCCCACTCACCCACTCCGTCGAGCGTCAGGATGGCCGCGCTCGCGAAGGGCGACGGGTAGAATGCGCTGGCGGCGTGTGATTCATGATGCTCAGGGAAATAGAAATCCGAGGGCATCTCCACACCGCATTCGCGCAATGACCGCTCGATTTGCAGCGATGTCCAGAGTTTCTCCCTCATCCACAGGGGTATCGCCATCAGGAACGATTCCAGCCCGGACGGCGCAATGCCAAGGTAGGTTTGCAGGATGCGACCGAATTTACTGAACGGCTTGTCATAGAAGGCGACGGCGTCAAGCTCGTTGGGCCCTACCTTGCCTTCGCCGAGGCAGTAGCGGACCGCGTGGAATGGAAACCCCGCATCATGTTTCTTGCGCGTGAACCGTTCCTCTTGGGCCGCGGCAATGATCCGTCCATCCCGCACCAGCGCCGCGGCGGAATCATGGTAGAACGCACTGATGCCGAGAATATTCATTTAGTACTGCCTCTGGAAATGTTCTGCGCTGCTGACGGGCACACGGTCCTGCCAGTAACTGGGCTGGTTCTTGTCGAATTCGAGGGCGAGCAGCGCCCGCATTTGCCGGCGCAAAAATAGGCTGAGCGGCAGGAAAAACAGGAAGAAAAACACAACGAGCAGCAGCCACGTCAACCCCAGAGCGACGAGACGACCGAACGCCTTCAACGCGCGCACCACAGCCAAAAATGCCCGCGGCAGCAACAAGCCACTGACCAGCATCCATCCGCTCACTGCCAGGACAATCCACCCCATCACGCGGTGGTGACGGAGAAAGAATAGGCCCGCCATGGCCGCCGGCACGAGAGCTTGGATGGCAACATGTCCCACGCTCAGTGCTGCAATCTCCTTGTTCTGGCCGTTAATCGGCCATTTCCACGCCAGTTCAGGCGGTCGACGAAGCGGCAATGTGCTCATGATCCTGGTTTCTTTTCTGCTAAACGTTTCATCGCTTTAGCTGCTTGAATGCCAAAAAGCAGGTGCCCTTCTTCCGACATGTGATAATGACCGTGAGGCACATGCACCGCTATCAAACCACGATACTCCGCCAGCGTCGGCTCGCTCTCAATCAACACATCACAGTTCTGACGAAACGCATCGCGCAGGTCCGGAGGAATTGACGGTTTAAAGTCAGGGCTGGGCCTGCTAGCATCCACCAGTTGGGGAGTATCCAATATGATCAGGTTGGCGTTGTGCGCTTGACAGCAGGCGTACATCCGTCGCAGCAGGGCCACTTCCAAATCTTTCTGATACTCTGCAACATACGCCGTGGCGTTGGTGTTGTGGACCGCCATTTCTGAGGTCAACTTGCCTTCATTGTGGGCCTCCAATCTGCCCCTTTCGAATTCCCAGGCACCATTGATGCCCCGCGAATACAGATAGGAGTATTGACTGAGCCAACGAAGCAGGGCGAAACTATTGATCCGGTTCAGGATCCTCACCCCGGGAATGTAGGTGGTTGTGTTCGTAACCAAAGCCCCGTTCTTCAGTCCGAAAATATTGCAGCGAATATTATCTTCCAGATCGTTCCCGAAAAACCCCAACACCACGAAATCCGGATGGAACTTCACCCCTTCATTCTCCAGCAAGACCAACTCCTCGGCTGTACCAAAACCAGATACCCCGGTGTTGATCGCCTCGACGCACTTCCCGCGCACGGCGAAATACCGCTCGATGATTGCCGAAAAGGTGTGCTCCTGCCGACACTCAAACCCTTCGGTCTGGGAATCACCCAGGCAGAGCACGCGCTGGCAACCCGGTGGCTTTTCGTAGTCGTAGTTCTTGTCCGCCCGAAAACCCTGCGCGTTGATGCGAAATTCCCAGTGACCATCGAGGCTGGTATGCCAAAACCGTGTTTGCGGGCGCAAACGACGAATGGTGAACTCTCCGTAGTGTGCGTCGCTATGAAAACGGGGAAATATCGGCATGCTACGTCGATACAATAAACGCGCCACCCCTTCGGCTCCCATCAAGCCGACGAGCAAGACAACCAGTGACAACGAAAATTTCTTCAACATGGTTTCCTTCGGGAACAAGCATTTTTATCGTATCGCTTTCGCTGGTACCCTACAAGAGTCTAGAATACTCGCGGTTACAGTGTCACCGCCTGACCCGTGCGCATCGCTTGAAGCACGGCCAGGGTCGCCCGCGTGCTGTTGACAATCTCTTCGAGTCCCATCGGCATCGGGCCACCGGTTTTGACCACGGCAATGAACTCGCGGACTTCCGCCGCCTGCCCCTTGTCACGAAAATCAGTTACCACCAGATGCCGTCCGGCCCCGAACGCCTCGAAGTTTTCTTTCTCCAGCGCCGCGTCAGCCACGGAAAAGTAATCCACCGCGCCAACCGACCCGTTGGCGAACCGCAGTGCCACTTGTACGTTGTCAGCGCCAAAGCCCTGGGCGAAAACGGAAACCGGCCGCGACTTCGCGACGAATTGCAGGAAATCCACGAAATGGCACACTTCGCCAAGGATGCGTCCGCCGCCGATGTCGGGATTGTTGATCCAATGCTCACGCGGCAGCGGCGTCACGCTGACGCGGTACCGCATCACCAGCGGGCCGCTCAGTTTTCGCGCTTCCGCGGCGAACGGCGCAAAACGACGGTTGAAGCCGACCAGCAAACGTGCGTTGCCCGCCTGATTCATTACTTTCACAATCTCATCCAACTGCTCGCCGTGCAGGCACAGTGGTTTTTCGACGAACACTGCCTTACCGGCCTTCAATGCCTCACAAACTATCGGCGCGTGCAAATCGTGACGCGTTGCGACGAGCACCGTATTGATCGCCGCATCGGCAATCACCGCGCGCCAATCCGTAACGCACGTTTCAAAGCCGAATTTCTCCTTTGCTTTCTGGGCCTTCACACCAGTTGCCGTGCACACGGTGCGCAACGTCACGTCCGCGCTCGCTTTGAATTGCGGCAACAGGACGCCCTGCGCGTAATTGCCCGCACCAATGACGCCCAACACCACCGCTTTGGCCGGTGTGGTGCGGGCTGACTTCGCGACGGCGACACTCGTCCGTTCCCCGGTCGGCGGGTATTGGATCAGGACACCGACAACTCGCTCGCTGGTCTTTCCCGTGATCAGTTCGTACGCCTTCGGCCCGTCGTCGACGGGGAACGTGTGCGTGGTCAACGCCGCTACGTCGATACGCTTCGCCGCGAGCAGTTGCGCGAAGGCTTCCATGTTGCGGCCTTCCGTCCAGCGCACGTAACCGATGGGATAGTCGATGCCCTGTTCTTCGTAAAGCGGGTCGTAACGACCGGGCCCATAGCTGCGGGAGAGGCGGAAATCCAGTTCCTTCCGATAGTAAATGTCGCGCGGCACCTCCATGCCGGTCACGCCCACCATCACCACGCGTCCGCGCTCGCGGCAAATCCTGCCCGCCAGCTCGACCGGATCGTTCGTCGGAGCCGACGCGGTGATGATCACCGCGTCCACGCCAAAATCATTGCTCCATTTCGCGGCGATGCGCTCCACGTCGTCGCGCGTCCGCACAGCCACGGCATCACAGCCGCAGGTCTTCGCGAGTGCGCAGGCCGCTTCACTCACATCAATCCCGAACACCACGCAACCCGACGCCTTGAGAATCTGCACCGTCAATTGACCCACCAATCCCAGCCCGATGACCGCGACCACTTCGCCTACGCGCGCGTCCGCCTGTCGCACCCCCTGCAGCGCGATTGCTCCCAGCGTTGAAAATGCCGCGTGTTCCAGGGCAACGCCTTCGGGAAGCCTGGTGCAGAGATTCTGAGGGATCAGGACCACTTCCGCGTGGCTGGCGTAATCCTGCCCCGCGCAGGCCACGCGGTCGCCAACGGTGAAACCGGTCACTCCTTCGCCGACTTCGAGGATCGTCCCCGCCGAGGAGTAGCCCAGTTGTTTCCACTGGTCGAGGCGCGACTGCACCTTGCGCAGCGTCGCGCCAATCCCTTCGCGCTTGAGCGTGCCGAACACTTGCCGGGCGAGATCGGGACGCAATCGTGCCTTGCCCACGAGCGATGCCTGCGCCATCGCCACGGTGGCTTTCTCCGTTCCCGCACTGACGAGGGAATACGCGTTGCGCACCAGGACGCAGCCGGGCGCAATCACCGGCGGCGGCACGTCGACGAGTTTGATGTCGCCGGTCTTGAAGTCCTGGACGAGTTGTTTCATGGTCTGGAGAATTCTAATTGCTCGCGCGGCAATTGGGAAACAATAAAGCGGAACTTGCCGCCGGCGGTGCGTTCGATGGCGTCCGTGAACTCGAAACGAATCCGCATCGAATCACCGAGCCGCAGGTGCGCTTCCTTGAGAACGATCTGTTCGTCTTTCGTGGTAAAACCATCCGCACGCACGACGCGCAACACCAGTTCATCGAGCTTCGTCTGCACGATTTGCGCCTCACGGACATGCTGCACGTCCTTGAACAGGTGATCCAGGCGACCGACCAGGCGGCCATCCGGAGTATGCACGTAGTCCTCCACGCGCCCTTCGATGCGTTCGATCAGCGGAAAGGCGCACCCGCACCCGCATGTGCCGTCGCCGCGCGTCGCGCGGTCGCCGACCTTGTAACGGATGAACGGCATGGCGCGATTATTGAGACCCGTCGCAATTATCGTCCCGTCGCCAAGAAGTTCCAACACGCCATAGTCGGGCCGCTGATGCAAACTGCCCTGCGCGCATTCGATAATATTGTTGGTAAATTCCGTGGTGCCGTACCAGTTGAACGCCTTCGTGCCGAACGCGCGTTCGATGGCCGCCCGCTGAAAATCGAGCAGCGTCTCGCTCGCCGTAAACACCGCACGGGGACGCAGTGCGGTAATCCCATGGTCAGCCATGTGTTTGGCCAGGAGATATACGGAGGACGGGTACCCGTGGACGAAATCGGCGGCAAAGTCCGCGAGCGCGTCAAGATAACGCGGCAAATTGTCGGCCGTGAGATGGTACGATGAGCAGAGTAGGCGTTTTTCGATGCGATCCACGCGCCAGAACGGCGGCCGTTTCTGGTTGGGGGGTACAACCGGGTGGCCCGAAATGTACGCGCCGGTGCTAAGGTAAGGGCAACCCGCCCACGCTTTGTGCCGCCAACGGAACGCCATCTCCATTTGGTGGTATTCCTTCGTGAACCGTACGGTCAGCGGCGTGCCGGTGGTGCCGCTGGTGTTGATAGTCATCAGCCGATGTGGATCGAACTCGTCCGAAAGGAATTTCTCCGGCGCTGCGGCAATGGATTGCTTGTCGAGGATCGGCCAGGCCGCAAAATCATCGGGCGGCAATTCCCGCTCGCGGTAAAACGGCACGTGCGTGACCGCGTAGCGTAGCAACTCGTGCAACGCCTGCTGCTGTTCCGCTTCGAGCTGATCGCGCGACTTCCTTTCATTGGCCTCTAGTTGCGCGAGGAAGCGATGGAAGTCCGCGCCATACTTGTCCCGGAAGTTCCGCGCGCTGGCGAAGTTGACCACGACGGTCTGCGCCCAGACGGGCAACGAATCGTAAATGCCTTTGCCGGGAATCATTTCGTTTCGATATGGCCGACCCAACCGAAGTGCGGCCGGAAATGGAAGACTTCGCCAAGCTCGGGCACAATCTCGATGTCAGCTGCGCCGAAATCAGCCAGCTTGAGATCGGAAATCCGGAACGCCTCGCGGATGGTCGGGACCTTTTGCCAGTCGAAACCCATCAGCCGCGTGGCGACGAAATCAGCGGCGACCGGGTTGGTACCCGCGATGAGGACACCACAGGGCTTGGCGTCGGCTTCCATCGGCCCGTTACCCTCGCCGGCGACGATGCCGTCGATAATGGTCAGGTAGCGCAATGGCTTCGCGCGCCGTTTGCCGGCGCCATCGAAATGCCACAACACTTTATTCAGGTCCAGGGTCATGCGCCACGTGGTATCGTTGCCCCACCAGTTGCCGCTGCGCACGACCTTCGTGGTGTCGCCGAATACGCGCGAGCCGACCCGCTTGGCAAGCGGCGCCCAGAGTTTCGTCATGGCGCCACTGCGTTTCGCGGCGGCCTTGAAGGCGCCGATGGCGCGACTCTGGAACTTCGTCGCCGCTTTGCTATCGGGAAACTCGTCGCCGCCTTCATCGGGTGTGCCGATGCAGAAATGCGGCAGGTAGTTTTTGTCACCGTTGATGCCGACGAGGTTTTTGAGGCTGAGGGTGACGCCGACTTTCTTGTGGGTTTTGAGCTTGGGCAAATTGATGAACACATCCGCATCCATCACGCTGCGGGAGATCAGGTATTCGTGTTTGCCGTGGGAGTGATGCTGAGCGGTGAACGTCGTGTCGTAGTCCGCGCCGTAGAAGCGCCCCTTTTTGTTGTGGAAGCAACTGTGTTCGCCGAGGTTGACCAGTGTGTACCCGCGCGGATCTTCCGGAAGTTTGCGGCGTTCCACGATCACGCCGCGTTTCGTGCGCCAGGCTTCCCGCCGCAGGTCGAGCACCTCAAAACGCAGGGCGGGAAATCCATGCCGCAACCGTTCGCGCAGCTTCGGGATCTCCGCGCGTTCGCAAATCGCGTTAAAGTCGCTGTCGGTTTGCGGCGCGTCCGCGATGGTAATAGTGCCCCGCCCGCCCATCGCGGCGGCGACCTCATGCGCGACCGCGGCGATGACGGTGCCGTGCGTGGTAATCTGCTCCCACTCGTCCGATCGGCCGGCGTGCGACTCGCGAATAAAATTCGGCTTCAACAACACCCGCTCGCCCGCCTGTACCAGGTCGCCCCAGGACAGACCCAGTGCCCCGATTGCCCGGCGCACCGACGAAGCAACAAGGTCGGGATCGTACCGTGGTTGCTGACGCACGACAACCGCGCAGCGCGCCGCAACGGGATCCTGATTCATGGGGCAATAGTCTACCACAAAAGCGAAGGCGCGCCAGCTTCCGACAAACACCCGGACTTGACTTGTGGGTTCACATTGAATAATCCTTCTGTTCAAGGTTGCCGGTCGCAGGAAACTGACTTTGCGGAACACCTTCACCTTAATGGTGAAACAGAGGCAGTCTCGATTGAGGGGTTGATGAACTTCGCTGAGTTGCGTTTCTGGGAGTGCTTATTCGGTGCTTTGGCGGTTATTCTCGGTGTGCGTTATCTGTGCGCGCACCTGGCGCGTTCGGCGCTGGCGGTATTCGATAAAATTGCGCTGTTCTCACTGGGGCTGTTCCTGTTGCTTTGCGTCAGTTGGGTGACCTTCCTCATTTTCCTGGTAGTGGCAATCACGACGTATGTGGGGCTGGCGTGGATTTTGAAATACCATGCGAAGCACGGCTCCAAATACCTGTTTGTGCTGATTCCGCTGCAAGTCTTGCCGCTAGTGTATTACAAATACGCCGACTTTGTTGTAAACCGGGTGATGGGTTTCCATGCGGATGCGTTTCGCAATCTCGTGATTCCCGTCGGGATTTCGTTTTACACCTTTCAGAAAGTTGCCTTCGTTATCGACACGCTGGCACTGAAGTCGCCGCTTCCCCGCTTTCTGGACTACCTGAATTTCGCCGGGTTTTTCCCGCAGATCGTGGCCGGACCAATCGAACGCAAGGCGAACCTGCTACCACAGATGGAAACGTTCCGTTTCCGGTGGCTGCCCGAAAAGATAAACGAAGGAGTCGCCTGGATCGTTGTCGGTTTGTTTTTCAAATGCTGTCTCGCCGACAACCTGGCGGGATTTTTCAACGGCAGTTCCAGCACGAATCCATTTTTGATCTGGGAGGCCAATCTCATCTTCGGGCTACGGATTTATTACGATTTTGCGGGCTACAGTCTTGTGGCACTGGGCGTGGCCCGTTGTTTGGGCATCAATCTGACCCTGAACTTTCGGAGTCCATACTGTTCGACCAGCGTCATAGAATTCTGGAGACGCTGGCACGTCACGTTGAGCGGGTGGTTTCGCGACTACGTGTATATCTCAATGGGAGGCGGGCGCGTGAAGTGGTGGGCATTCAACGTGGCAGTGGTGTTTATCGTGTCGGGCGCCTGGCATGGTGCGGGATGGAACTTCATCTTATGGGGAGCACTTCACGGTCTTTTCCTGATCGCCAACCGGTTGGGTGGCAAACTCAATGTTCCGCGCCCGCTGGCCTGGGGACTCACGATGCTCGGCAGCTTCTATGCCTGGCTGAGCTTTTACGAAGTGCGCACCGACATGCTGCTTCAGAAGTCAAAAGTGTTACTGATGCCTGTAACCTACAACGGGGGAGCCCTGCGCGAGGCGATACAGGTCCTGGCTTCCGGTGATGGGGTCGCGCTGGGAGGGTTTCTCCTGCTGGCTGCGCTAACGCTCCTGGCTGAATGGTTCTCGGTAACGGACAAGAATGCGGAATACTATTACCTCCGGCAACCACTCGCACTGGGAGTGCTCGTGGTTTTGACCGTGTTGCTCGCGCCTGGAAAGACCAATGCCTTTATCTACTTCGCATTTTAGCAACGGTGTGCCAGGAAAAGCGGTGCGACTGCTCGGCGTGGCGGTTGCCACGTGGGCGGTGGGCGCGCTCTACACGGTGCGCGCAAACCCAGAGTTGGTGTTCTTCCGCCGCTGCGCCACGGTAAAACAATTGTGGGCGCAAAAGCTCGATCTTGAGTTCACAAACAAGGTCGTATTCTGCGGCGGGTCAAGCTGCACCACATCTGTGGATGGCGAACGGATGCTCAGCCAACACCGTTTGCCGGCATTGAACATGGGACTGGGGGCGGGTATGGGTGCAGAGGTCCTCACCCATTACGCGCAAACTTCCGTGCGGACCGGCGACACATTGGTCGTCGCGCTCGAGCCGGATCTACTGGCGGGACCGCTCCGGATCGAGTCGCTGGGCGCCCAGTTTGGTCTATCGATCGGTGAACCGTCGCTGCTGCGAGATCCCCATCGGGTCGACTGGCTTTCCGCGCTGCTGGATTTGCGGCCCGGCGGCTATCACACATTTACCCTGGTCACCAAGGTGCTTCTTCGCCGACCGCTTTTTTCGTATTTTACGTCGGAGATACACCCGAGTGGTTGGCATGAAGTGGGCTCGCGCCGGACTGTAAAATCTCTCAAAGAAGCTCCCAAGCTTTCGAAAGAAGGGCGTTCCTGGTTGGTTGGCCTGCGCGAGTGGTGTGATCAGCGCAAGGTGCGGGTGGCCTACGCACTCCCATGGGGATATTGCTCGCCCCAAGATTTGAAGCGGTTCCAAGGCTCCAACCTGCGATTCCTCTACGAGGTTGCCGCAACCATGCCCGTTCTCAAAGATCCCCAGCTCGGCACGGATACGAATCTGGAACACTTCGCAGACACCCCATTTCATCCGACTGCGCAAGGAGCGGCGTTAAGAACCGATGAACTCGCCCGGGAAATCAGGCCGTGGGCAACGTGGACGCGCGACGAACTGGCCGAGCGTCTCAAGGCTATCCCCTCGGATCCTTCTCAATCACCCCTGTGAAAGGAAACAAACCGCATGCCGGCAGGTTGTGAGGGGGCCGCCGTCCGCCGTTGTTATTGATCTCGCGAAGTAGCCAGTCCTTCAAACACTCGAATCATTCGCTGTCCGTAGTGCTGGTGTGTGTAGAACTCGGCAAAGCGCTGACGGTTCGCGCGCCCCATCTGCTCACGCAACGCCTTATTCTCGGCCAGTTGGAGGATTTTCCATGCCAGATCGTCCGGGTCTTGCTCCTCGACCAGCAATCCATTGACACCGTCCTCGATGATTTCCGGGAGGGAAGCGCGACGAGTTGCCACTACCGGTAGGCCCGCCTGCATGGCTTCCAGCACCACCAGACCCATGGTTTCATAATAGTAAAATGTCGGGAACGCGAGAATGTCAGAACTGAAGACAACCCGCCATTTCACCGCGCCCGCCACGGGACCGGCGAACTCAACGAGCTTTTCCAATCCGTTCTGTGCCACGAACTCCTTCGCCGCGCGCTCGTCTTCAGCGCGAAACCACGCCCCACCAAACACGAAGCGAATATCCCTGCGTTTTGCCGCAACGATCTTGGCGGCCTCCAGCAGCACGAACACCCCCTTTTCCCGGACGAGGTTGCCGAGATACAGCACCGTGGTGACAGACGAGCAAGGGGCGGGCTCGGGGATGGCGTCCAGTGGTTCGATTCCGGTCGGAACCACGAAGATTTTTTCCGGAGGCAGCCAGGGCTCAAAGTTGAACCGCAGCCGTTCGCCCAGTACGATCGCAGCCGTGGCTTTGCGGAAGGTCCGGTCGATGATTCTTCTCACCAGCGGGGAGGAGCGCGCGTGAAAGTCGGGCAGGTTGTTGCCGTGGGCGTACAACACCGTCGGCACGCGAAAGAAACGCGCCAGTTGCAGCAGCAGCGCGTCTTTGAGGAACGCGTTCCGATTCACCGAAATCGGACAGCAGCAAGAATCAAATCGCTGGGTCGCCATGAGTCCGCACACCCGCAGCAGAACTCCAAACACCTTGAAAAGCTTGCCAATTCGGAAGTGTTCGATATCAGCCACGCTGCCGGCCACGGTAATGTCGACAAACGTCACGTCGAATCGACGTGAGAATTCCGATTTCATCAACGCCTGATACGTCACGCTCGGCCCGAAGTAGGGCGGCGGCAGATAGCCGAATAACAGAATCTTTGTTCGCCTGTGTGACATTCCAAAAGATCGCGAAGCGCCGCCGACCGGCTTCAACTCATCCGCGGCTTGAGTACCAAATAGCTGCCGATGGCGAGTGCATCGATGCCCGTGCCGTAGAAACACCGGATGGCTTGCGGCGGCGTGCAGATGATCGGCTCGCCCATGATGTTAAACGAGGTGTTCAACACGCAGGGCACGCCGGTGATGTTCTCGAATTCCTTGATCACCTGCCAGTACAGCGGATTCGTCTTCCGGCTGACTGTCTGCGGTCGTGCCGTGCCATCCACGTGCGTGATAGCCGGCACTTTCGCCTTCTTGTCGTCCTTCACTTGCGTGATGAACAACATGAACGGGCTGTCGGTAATGTGCTCGAAATACTCCGGCGCTTTCTCTTCGAGCACCGACGGTGCGAACGGCCGGAAGTCTTCGCGGTGTTTGACCCATTTGTTGACGACATCGCGCATCTCGGCTCGGGTCGGATCGGCAAGTAAACTGCGGTTGCCAAGCGCGCGCGGTCCCCATTCCATTCGACCCTGGTACCACGCGACGATCCTGCCGTCGGCGATCAGGCGGGCGACCTCTTTGGCCGGGTCGTCCATCTTCCGGTAGTCCACCTTCGCGTTGTCGAGAGCCGCCAGAATCTCGCTGTCGCCATAGGCCGGCCCGAGGAACGCGTGATCCATCACGTAGCTGTGCGGAGCGCCATTAAGTTGGTGGTGAATGTGCAGCGCCGCACCGACCGCGCAACCCGCATCGCCGGGATTGGGAGGAATGAAGATCCCGTCGAACAGTCCGCTTTCCAAAATCTTGCCGTTGAGCACACAATTGAGCACGACGCCGCCGGACAAGCAGACGTTCTTCTTGCCGGTGCGGGTTCGCAGCGCTTTGAGATAAGCCAGGACGGTTTCCTCGAGGACTTCTTGCAGGCTTGCCGCGATGTCCTCGTGCTTGGACTCGATGGCTGAATTCGGGACGCGCGCCGGACCGAAGGTGTCGAAAAACTTCCGGCTCAGCATGTCCGGCCCGGTGAAGGTCGGGTCGAACCAACTCAGATCGAAGCGGAACGAGCCGTCCGGCTGCGTCCGCACGATTTGACGGAACTGCTCAACGTACGTTGGCTTGCCGAAGGAAGCGAGGCCCATGACCTTGTATTCGTCGTGGCCGGGCTTGAAGCCGAGATACTTCGTGACTTCCATGTAGAACATGCCCCACGAATGCGGGTAGGGTATCGTCTCGATGACGCGGATCTGGTTGCCCTCGCCGACGGCCGCGCAGCACGAGTCGCGCTCGCCTTTGGCGTCGATCGACAGAATCAATGCGTCCTGGAACGGCGAACAGAAAAACGCCGCGGCATTGTGCGTGGCGTAGTGACTGAGCCAATGAAACTTCAGCGGCGTCTTGCGTCGGCGATTGAACAAGGGCTCGGTCTTCAGATGGTCTTTCAGCAACGTGACCGATTGCACGAGATGATAGGCGGCGCGGGCCGGGTCGCGGTGCGCCCGCGCCAGCCGGAAGCCGAGGTGGGAGCGGAACTCTTGCCACGGATCGTAATAGTAACCAACCGCATCCACGTCGTCCGCCTTGATGCCCGCGGTTTTTAGGCAATAGTCAATGCTCGCGTGCGGCAGTCCCGTGTCGTAGCCGAAGTAGCCGGCAAAGCCGGCATGTTTCACGCGCTTGAAGCGCTCTTCCTCGACCGCCGCCACCAGCTTGCCGTCCTGCACCAACGCCGCCGCAGCGTCGTGCACCGCGCCTGAAATTCCCAGGATGTTCATCGTGTTTGAATATTACAAATTCCCGCCGGCTGTGCCAGTTATTTTAGCCGCCGCCACAACCCACTCCGCTTCGCGCCAGCCATTTCCGCTTGACCCGGTAGTAACTGTTTGTCGCCCAAAACAGGGGCGGCCTTCGAAAGATTGCGGGTAGCCCACCGTGCTCCCAATACTCGGCCAGGATGCGCCTGCCATTGGCCCGGCTCACATCCTTTCGCGCCACGGATTTTGCGGCGGGGTGGACTCGTATTTGAGCGCGGATTTCAGGGGCGTACACGAGTTTCCCGTGTTGCGCCATTCGCAGCCACAGCTCATAGTCGAATCCGTTGTCGAATTCTTCGCGCAACGGTCCCGCCCTCCCCAGCAGCTCGCGCCGAAAGAAAACCGACTGCTGCCCGATGTAGTTGATCCCGCACAGCAGGATACGAAAATCGAAGGGGATGCCGTGGGACACCCGCAGAAGCTTGCCGTGCTCGTCCACAATCTCCACGTTGCCGTAGACCAGGTCGGCGCCCGTGCGTTGCAGGGCCGCGACAGCCGCGCTGACGGTGTTTCGATTCATCGTGTCGTCGGAATTAAGCCAGGCCAGGATCTCGCCCGTGCACATCTTGAAACCCTTGTTCAACGCGTCCACCTGTCCGCGGTCGCGTTCCGAAGACCAGCGAATACCCGGCGCGCCGCGCAGGATGCCCGGCGTCTCGTCGGTCGAGCCGCCGTCGACAACAATGTGTTCGATGTCCGGGTAGTCCTGCTCGCGGATGCATTGAAGCGTCAGCGGTAGGTACCTCGCCTGATTGAAGGACGGCGTGACGATCGAAACCTTGGGCATGACCATAGTGCAAAGCGCGATAGTAGCAGGTGAAACGGAATTGTCGAGAACCGCCGCCGGTAGTCCGGCTTGCGGTGGCCTAATCCTAGATGGGCTGCGCGGCATTGTTTCCAAATTAAACTTGAGGAAACTAATGTCCATCGGGATGGCGATGGAGTAGATGGACATAGCCGCTGCCTGACCGGCTCACAATTCTGGCGGGATTCCAACTCAGCCTCCAACGGATTGGCCACATCGAAAAGCCTTGTTTTTTCTGCCCTCTATGGCAACATAGCAACAGTTGTGGTTCAACTCATCGCGTGAGGAGAGGTATATGAAAAAGCGACTGCAGAAAATCATTCGCGGCGCCAGGAAGCAATCGGGTCAGAGTCTGGTCGAGTACGCGCTGATTCTGGCTTTGATCGCGGTCGTGGCGATCCTGGTTCTTCAAGGACTCGGCAACAAGGTCAACAACACGCTGTCGTCCGTCAACGCGAACCTGCCCTAAATCGACAGGGCCTGACGCGCGTCGCAGCACCCCAGTCACTCCATCGGTACTCCATCAAGAGGTCCGCGGGCGAGTTGTTCCCCGTGTCGAATGACTTCTGAACTTTTCGCCTTCGTGTCCGGGGGAGCCTGTCATCACGCCGAGGGCAGGCCGGCGTGAGGCTGTCAGCCCTTGCGCTGCTTAGTAATGCGCGACGATGCGATAGAATCGCTTGCCTTGACTCACAGCTCCAAGGTCGGTGTTCGAAAGGATGCCGCCGGTGCCGGGGACGCCGTTGGTCAAACTCAACCAGGTACCGGTCGTCAGGTCGTTGCGGTAATCCACTTCGTACGTCGCGCTCGTCACCGTCGTGAAACTAACCACTGCGTTCGAGCCCACTAATTTCAGGGTAATGGTGGGCGTGGGCAGCTGGTTGGCTCCTTGATACAAGAGTACGATCTCGCTTGGGCCCAGGGTGCGGGTGAACAGCATCACCTCGCCAATGACCCCGTTGAAGTAATCGGCCCCTTGGGTCCCGTCGTTTCCGATCCGACTGAAGGGGTTGGAGTTCATGATCATGTCTCCGCCCCAGTAGGCGCTTCCCAGATAGACGCCGTTGACATAGACCAGAATGGTGGAATTGTCGTCGACGACCGCCACATGGTACCAGTTGTTATTTTGGATGTTACC
>JBGOTY010000009.1:0-22681 GCA_041476745.1 Verrucomicrobiia bacterium
CCATTGGCGTGCCGCTGGCCAAGCTTGGCGCCAAGGTGATGACCGGTAAGAAGCTTCCCGAACTCGGGTTTACGAAGGAAATCTGGCCGAAGTACTACTGCGTGAAGGAATCGGTTTTCCCGTTCAATAAGTTTCCCGGGCAGGACATCCTGTTGGGTCCCGAGATGCGATCAACTGGCGAAGTGATGGGTATCGGCGAAGATTGGGGTGTGGCATACGCCAAATCGCAAATGGCCGCCTCGCCCGCGCTGCCGCAACAGGGCCGTGTCTTCATCAGCGTGCGCGACTCCGACAAGAAGCTCGTTGTGCCGCTCGCGAAGGGGTTCAGCGAACTCGGCTTCGAGCTCTGCGCCACCAGCGGCACGGCGAAGGTGCTGGAGGAGAATGGCATCAAGGTCCAGTTTCTCTTCAAGCTCACCGAAGGCCGCCCGAACGTGCTCGACATGATCAAGAACGGCGAAGTCAACCTCGTCATCAACACGCCCGCCGGCCAGACGCCGCGCGCCGACGAGGTTCAGATCCGCACCGCGGCGATCACGCATAAAATTTCAATCATGACGACATTGGCGGGCGCGAACGCCGCGCTGCTGGGCATCAAAGCGTATCGGGAAAAAGGCCTGAGCGTCTGCCCGTTGCAGGAATACCACGCCGCGTTGCGCGGCGCGTAACATCAGTCCAGCATCTTCTGCAGGATGTGCACGTCCAGAAGCTTGCCAAACTTCTGACCCACCTCCTTGAGTGTCCCTACATGGACGAAGCCAAGGCTTTCATTGAGGTGAAGACTTTCATGGCTGCCCTGCGCTACCCGCGCGATAATCGAATGAAACCGCAAGCGGCGGGCCTCCTCGATAACTGCTTCTTTGAGTTGACGCCCAATGCCCTGACCCCGGAACCCGGATTTGACGTAGAACGAAGTCTCGGCCGTATCGTTGTAGGCGCAGCGATCAGACCATTTGCTCAGTGACGCCCAACCAACGACGCTCCCGTCCAGGACTGCGACGAGGAGTGGATGCCGCTCGTCGTGGGACTGAAACCACAGCAACCGCTCCGCTGTGCTTCTCGGCTCGGTATCGAATGTTGCCGTTGTGGTCAGAATCGCCTCATTATAGATGTCCGTGATGGCGGTCAAATCAGCCAGCTCGGCCCTCCTGATTTGGATCGTTGGTTTCATTCGCGACACAAGTCGGAATTGTCTCCCGCGTGGTTTTTCCGGGGATGTTTAGGCGACATCTTCGCCTTCGGGGATGGCCTCCAATTTGGGACCAATGCGCAGCGTCGCTTTCAGTCCACCGCCGTCTTCCACCACCAGATGCCGGGCTTGAACCTCGCCCGCCAGCAGGCCGCCGGGTCTCACGGTAATGATTCCCGTGGATTCGAGTTTGGCGTGGAGAGTGCCGAAGATTTCGACGTTGCGGTACCGGGCCTCCTGTTTGAACTTAAACTCTGCGCCCGGTGCAATGCGGAGATCGGGAGCGGATACGGCTTTCTCCGAGAAAATCGCGCCCGCCCCCAGTTCGATGGTCCGCAAGGCGCGGGCCCGTCCACCTTCGATGATCCCCTCGATGATCACGTCGGCGCCAATCAAGTCCCCGCTCTTGAGCACGCCCGTGGCTGTGAGGCGGATGGTTCCCGCTGTCTTGATCGTTTCTACCCACTCCGAGTCGATGAGATGATCCTTGAAATCCAGCAACACGCGGCATTTGGGGCAGTGGGTGGTCGTGGCGCGGCCATGCACCTGAAACTTGTAACCGCACTCGTAGCACTCGATGTGGTGTTTGACGGGAACAGTGGTCCGCGCCACGCGCGCACCCGTCCTTTGGAGGTCAGCCGGCGGCACAGCGGCCGCGGTAGCGTCGTCGGCAGCCGGCGCGGAAGGCGGCGAGCCGGGCACAGGTTTGGTGCGCGCGACGGCCCGGATCGTCGCGTAGCTATCGAGTGTGTTGACCTTGCGGTTCTTGGGCACAACTCACTCCCGTAAGAACACGTGCCGCCGGCCGGCACGACGCGTTAGCGCCGTGCGAAAGACCGGACGGTGGCCGCCTCGGCGTGCTCGTCGTTGGCGGATTCCGTCGACTCGCTCATCACCGGCGCGGCCGCACTGAGTGGCGAGCCGGAAGGATTGACCTCGGAGCGACCGATGAAGGTCACGCCATCCTCGACGCTGAGCCGTTTGGCGCGGATGTCGCCCGTCACGCGGGCGGAGGATTTCATCTCAATGCGGTCCTTGGCGGTGACGTTGCCCTGCACGGCGCCTTCGATGGTCGCCGAGGTGACGACGATGTTGCCCTTGATCTGCGCGGCCTTGCCGATGACGGCGTCGCCGGTGCAGTGCAATTCACCCTCCAGCTTGCCATCGATGCGGATGGAGCCGGAGCTATTGATCGTGCCGGTGATTTCAACTTCGCTGGAAATGACTGACTGCGGGGGTGTGCTGTTGTCCATACGGCTTTCCTCCAAGTTGCCTGCTCAATTTAGGCGCAGATGGGCGCGCCGTCCCAAACTCGCTGGGGTGAGAATCGCAAAAACCGGAAGGTATGACAAGACGAAAGACCAGGGACAACAAGAATTACCGGGGCCCGCCGGACGGGAGTCAGCGACTGCCGAGCAGTTTCTGGAAGGCGGGCACTTCACGCAGCCCGGCGAAGTCGGGTTCGGCTCTCGCGAGCACCTTCAATTTCGGATCGAGGTGCAGGGCGTTCTGCAGCAGTTCAATTGCTTCCTGCTGGCGGTGCTGGACGGCGCGGTAGCAGGCCATATTGTAATGCGCCTGCGCGTCCTGGGGGTTGGCATCAAACGCGCGCTGCAACGTGTCGACGGCGGCATCGAGCGATTGCGTGCGCCGGCGGATGTAGGCGAGGTTGATCCAAATCGCGGAGTCGCGGGGATTCAACTCGGCCAGCTGGACCATGAACGGCTCGGCCTCGCTCAACCGGTTGGCTCGGCAGAGCGCGTCAGACTTGATGGCAATCGCTTGCGGAAGATTGGGGGCGAGCGCCAGCGCCAGATCGGCTTCCCGCATCGCGTCGTCGTACATCTTCAGGTCGAGATAACCGGACGCGTATTCGATGTGCTTTTGAACTTCGGGCGTCATGGCTCGATGTCTCACCTTATTATTATCGCTCCAACACAAAAATATAGCAAGCGTCCAGCCGATTTGCCATGGTAGCGCCATGCTCTACAAGGCGTTGGTGCGTCCCTGGCTTTTCCAAGCCGATCCCGAAGTTGCCCATGAGCGGGCCTTGAATCTTGTCGCGTCGCTCGGCCGTTGCCGCATCGCTTGTGATGCCGTCGAGAGTGTCTTCGTGGTGGAGGACCGACGGCTTCGTCAAACGGTGTTTGGGATCGAATTTCCGAATCCCGTTGGATTGGGTGCGGGCTACGACAAGAATGCGCTCGGGCTGGAACTGTGGCCGGCGTTGGGGTTTGGTTTTGTTGAGATCGGCAGCGTGACCTCGCACTCTCAGCCCGGCGCCGAACCGCCACGTCTTTTTCGCCAGGCCGGGCAACGCGCGCTCATCAATCGCATGGGATTTAATAATGATGGCGCCGACGCAATCGCGGCACGCATCCCATTGCCTCCGCACCGCATCCCCATCGGCGTCAATGTCGGGAAAAATCGCGAAGTGGATTTGGCGCGGGCCGGCGAAAGCTATGCGGCCACCCTTCATAAACTTCGTGACCGCGCCGATTTTTTTATCATTAACATCAGTTCGCCGAACACGCCTGGCTTGCGGAAGTTGCAGGACAAGGAAATGCTCGATGCCTTGCTGGCGCAGCTTCACGAACAAATCCCGGTCCTCTTGAAGATTGCTCCCGATCTGACCTTTGACCAAATCGACGACGTGGTCGCCCTGGTTCAGAAACACGGAATCGCGGGCATTGTCGCCACGAATACAACCATCGACCATCCGACTCCTCCGGAAGGAGGATTGAGCGGCGCACCGTTACGGGCACGAGCCACGGAATGTATCCGTCATATCTCGCGTCAAACGCAGGGCAAGCTGCCGATCATCGGCATCGGCGGCATCTTCACGGCGGAAGACGCCTACGAGAAGATCCGCGCGGGTGCGAGCCTGATTGAAGTGTGGACGGGGATGATCTACGAGGGCCCCGCCATCGTGCGAAACATCAATCGCGGACTACTGCGATTGCTTGAGCGCGATGGATTTGGCAGCATAGCCGAAGCCGTGGGAACGGAATGAACGAGACGCCCAAACTTTGGCCGCACGCCTGGTCGCTGATTCGCGGCCAGCAGCGCACCGCGCTGGCGGGGCTGGTGCTGACGCTGTTCAGCATCGCCGCGAGCCTGCTGCAACCATGGCCGTTAAAAATCATTGTCGACAGCATTCTTGGCTCGGCGCCCATGCCGGCATCGCTGGCCGGGTTCGCTGATAACAAGCCGGCGGCGTTGCTCGTCATCTGCCTGGCGCTGCTGGTCATTAGTGCCGTACGCGGCGGGTTGGGCGCGTGGGGCACGACCTATCTGGTGCGGGCGGGGCTGCGGATGACGCAGGAGTTGCGGTTCCGTGTGTATGAACATCTGCAAAAACTGAGCCTGGTGTTCCACGACAGCCGCGCAGTGGGCGATTCGATTTACCGCGTGACGTGGGACACGTATTCCATCCAGACCATTTTCAATGGCGGCCTCATCCCGCTGGTGTCGGCCATCGCGACGTTGATCGGGATGATGATCATCATGCTGCGGTTCGACGTCGTGCTGACGCTGCTGGCGCTGGCCGTCGCGCCCGCGCTGGCCTTGACCATCAAACATTACAATCGCTCGATGACGAATGTTTCGACTGAGTACTATACGCGCGAGAGCAAGGTCAGCGCGATGATTCAGGAGTCGCTCTCGGCCATCCGCACCATCCAGGCGTTTGCGCGCGAGGAAGACGAGGTGCGGCGCTTCAGCACAGGCGCGGCGCAAAGTGTGGACGCCAACGTACGGATGACGAAGGTGCAGGTGATGTCGTCGTTTGTCGTCGGATTGATCACGGCGGTGGGCACGGTGGCAATGATTTGGGTCGGCGGCCAACGCGTGCTGGCGGGTCGGCTCAGCATCGGCGAATTGCTCGTCTTCATCACTTACGTCGGGATGCTCTACGGACCGATGAGCACGATCAGCGGCATCGCCACGGCAGTCCAGGGCGCGCTCACGCCATTCCGCCGCGTTATCGAGATTCTCGAAACGAAACCGACGATTGGCGACATACCAGGCGCCCGGCCGCTCACGCGGTGCGATGGCGTCGTGCGGTTCGAGAGCGTGTGGTTTGGTTACGTTTCGGACCATCCCGTCCTGAAGGGTGTCGACTTCGAAGCGCGGCCCGGTCAAATGGTGGCGCTCGTCGGGCCGAGCGGCGTGGGTAAATCGACGCTCCTGAGCCTGTTGCTCCGCTTTTACGATCCGCAGAAAGGCCGCGTGCTGCTCGATGGGCAGGATATTCGCGAGTTTCAGTATCGGTCGTTGCGGCGCCAGATCGGCATCGTGCCGCAGGAGCCGGTGTTGTTCTCGACCGCCGTGCGCGACAACATCGCGTACGGCCGGCCTGCGGCGACGCTGGACGAAATCCTGGAGGCGGCGCGCGCCGCCGAGGCCGACGAGTTCATCCGGGCGATGCCGCAGGGGTACGACACGCCGATTGGCGAGCGCGGGGTGACGCTTTCGGGCGGGCAGCGACAACGTCTCGCGCTGGCGCGGGCGTTTCTGAAAAACTCGCCAATCCTGATTCTCGACGAACCGACCGCTGCGCTCGATTCCGAGACGGAGGCGGCGGTATTGCGTTCCCTGGAGCGCTTGCGGCAGGGGCGCACGGTGTTCGTGGTGGCGCATCGGTTATCGACTGTGCGGCAGGCGGACTTGCTGCTCGTCATGCAGGATGGCCAAATCGTCGAACGCGGCCGGCACAACGAGTTGGTGGCGCACGGCGGGCACTATGCGCGGGTGTGCGAACTGCAGTTCGGGGCGCCGACGCAATGAAGAAAATCATCGTTACCAGCACGTGGGGCGCGGGCTATCTCGAAGGTGGCGGGATGCAGTGGCTCAACCTGCATTATCTCGCGGGTTTACGGGCGCTGGGTTTCGAGGTGTTCTGGCTGGATGTTCTCGGGTCGCCGAAGAAAGGCGCCCAACGCTCGCTCGACGAGATGGTCGACGGATTTCGCGCGCAGTGCGAGCAATTCGGACTCGGAGATCACTGGGCGGTCCTCTACGACAATCGCAAAGCTTTCGGGATGACCGAGGACCTGCTGCACTCGCTTTGCGCTGATGCGGCGTTGTTGATCAATCTTTGCGGCGCCCTGAAAAACAACGAGCTCCTGCGTCGCATCCAGCGCCGCGCGTATTTCGACCTTGATCCCGGGTTCACACAAATCTGGGCGCACGAATGGGACATGGATCTCAGCAAGCACAACCTCTTCTTCACTGTTGGCCTCAACGTCGGGCAGCCCGACTTTGGCATTCCCTTGCGCGGGATCGTGTGGCAGACATTCATGCCGCCCGTTGCGCTGGAGTACTGGCCCGTACAAACCGACACCGGCGCGGCAAACTTCACGACCATTGGCCAGTGGCGCGGTCAGTACGCCGTGTGGAAGGACGAGGTATACGGACCGAAGAACGAAGAATTCCTAAAGTTTGTGGAGTTGCCCCGCAAGACACCGCAGCCCATCGAACTCGCGCTGTTGATTCACAAGACCGAGACGGACGATCTCGCGGCGCTGCGGAAGAACAATTGGCGACTGGTGGATCCTCACGAAGCGGCGGGTGGACGCGACGGCTTTCGTTCCTATATCCAGCGATCGCGCGCGGAGTTCAGCGTAGCCAAGCACGGCTACGTGAAAACACGGAGCGGCTGGCTGAGTGACCGCACGGTGTGCTATCTCGCTTCTGGTCGGCCCGTGCTCGTGCAGGACACGGGCCTCAGCAAGCACCTGCCGACGGGTAAAGGGTTGCTCACGTTCACGACCCTTGAAGAAGCAGTGCGGGGTATCGAGTCAATCAACGCGGATTACGCCGCGCACAGCGCGGCTGCGCGGAAGCTGGCGGAGGAGAAACTCGCCGCGCCGAAGGTATTGCAATCGATTCTGGACAGAGCCGGCGTGCGTTGACGCATAGGAACCCGGCGCTTTTCATTGCTACACTCTCCTTGAAGAAGCTAACATCCGCCGTGCATACGATTGCCAACATCGCGCCTCAAGTCATCTTCGAGGATGAAGAGTTGCTCGTGGTGGATAAGCCGGGCGGAATGGTTTGCCATTCGGCGCAAAGGCCCGAGCACACTTCACTTGCGGAATGGTTGCGGGAGCACGGGGTGCCAACTCCGCGGATGATCAACCGCCTCGATCGCGAAACGAGCGGGCTGGTGGTGGTCGCGCAAAACGAGCGCGCGGCGAAAACCCTCGGCAAGGCGGTCTTGCGGCGTGAGATTGAGAAAGAATACATCGCGATTTGCCAGGGTGAGTTTGCCGAGGAGTTTGGCCTGATCGATCAGCCGATTGGGGTGAGCCAAGCCTCCGTTGTTTACACGAAGCGCGTGGTGGATGGCACGGCCGGCCAGCCCAGCCTGACGCGGTTCGTGGTCGAGAAGCGGTTGCGTCATTTCACGGTTGTCAGCCTGATGCCGCGCACCGGGCGGGCACACCAATTGCGCGTGCATATGGCGTGGCTCGGTCACCCCATCGTGGGCGACAAGGTGTATGGGCCGGACGAGAAGCTGTATCTGCAATTCATCGAGCAGGGCGTGACGGACGAAATGCTGGAAAAACTGTTGTTGCCGCGACACGCGCTGCACGCCGAGCGCGTTACGTTTCTCCACCCGGGCACGCAGCAGCCCTGTACCTTTCAGGCCCGTTTACCCGACGACATGAAGACGTTCATCGAGGAGAATCCCTAAGTGCGGGCGGTAATCAAGAACGCCAACTTTCTCTGGTTGTGGTCCTCGCAGATCGTGTTGACCTTTGGCGACGGGTTGATGCGCATGGGGCTGGTGGAAGTGCTCCGCGAACATCAGCATTTCGACAAACGCGTGGAGGTGGCCAAGCTGTCCTTTGCGGTGGCGGTACCGGGGCTGCTTCTCGGCCCCCTGGTAATGGTCGTATTGGATCGGTGGCAACGCCGTGGTGTATTGATCATCAGCGATGTCATCCGAGCAGTGGTCGTACTTGCTATCGCGGTCTGGTTGCTCCCGTTGTTGTCGGGCCGTGTCGAGAATCGAGGGCTGCAACTGGTTTACTGGATGACGGGCGCGTTGGGGATTATCGCGACATTTTATCTGCCCGCGCGTTCCGCTTTGCTGCCGAACCTTGTCGCCACCGACGATCTCATTCATGCCAACACGATTTTCGGCATCAGTCTCGCTCTCGCCACCGTGGGCGGACACGCCCTGGGCGGTGTGGTGGCCGAGAAACTGGGAGTGATGACTGCCGTGCTGGCCAACGTGGTTATGTGTCTGGCGAGCGCGACGTTGCTTTGGAAAATCCGGATGGCGGCCCATGCCACAACCACGACCCAGTTTCCCGGAGCCCGCAGCGGGTGGGCCGAATTGCGGGTTGGCCTCGAATACCTCTGGACGCATCCCACCGCCATGCCGCTGGTACTGTTGAACGGTGTCTTCATGTTCATTGTCGGCGTCCTGGGAGTCGTATTCGTCGGTTATGCGATGGACACATTACAACTCCGCACCAGTCAGGTCGGCTATCTGGTGCTGGCCGGTGGAGTGGGTGCGGCGGTCGGCATCGGATCCTTGAGCACACAACACCGGTGGACAAAATCCAATTGGTTTCCGGCGGCCCAACTGGTGATCACGGGCGGCGCGCTCGTCACGCTGGCGGTCACCGAGCGCATCTGGATCGCCTCGATCGGTGTGATGTTGCTCGGTGCGGTGGTGGCAACAATGCTGATTTACTTCGATGCACGGCTCCAGGCGCAGGTCGAAGACGCGCGGCGCGGCGCGGTATTCGCGGCGCGGGGGATGTTGACCTCGGCGACCATGATCGTGGCGTTCTGGCTGCAGTTTGGGACGAAGCTTTTCCGGCGCACACCGCCGCCGACGATCTTGTTGTGGCTGGGGGTGGGGTCGATTGTCACGGCGGCGCTGACCCTGGCCACGCTACGGACGCGGCGAGACCCGGCGAAGCCGGGCACAGTGGCTTGACCCGACTGCCGGGTCTGGGTAGAGTTTTGTTGCGGACAACCGCGCACATAACCGTACAGGAACGAATGCTGCAATACGTTCTCCGTTTCGTAGCGGGCAAGGACCAGGGCCGGGAGTTTCCCTTGCCGCCGGATCTGAACATCGTGATCGGGCGCGTCAACGACGCCGATCTCTTGTTGCTCGACGAACAGATCTCGCGCAAGCACGCGAAGATCTCGACGCACGGGGGCCGGGTCACGATCGAGGATCTGGCCTCGAGGAACGGCACTTTTGTGAACGGGGTGCGGATCCGCAGCATGGAGCTTCAGGAGGGCGACCAAATCGTCATTGGCTCATCCACCATGAAGCTGGCTTCCATCAGTGAAGTCAGGCCGCGGTCGCCGCAGCCCACCGTTGTGCCACCGTTGCCGGCGCCGGCCGGTGCTTCCAACGCGCTTTCGCCGCTCATCTCCGGGTCGATCCATGAGATGCCGTTACCGGATCTGCTGCAACTCTTCTCCAGTTCGCGCAAAAGCGGGGTATTGACGATCCGTTCCGACCAGGGGATCGGCAAGGTTTACCTCCGAGACGGTCAGGTCTATTACGCCGAGATTGAAGGTAATCCACTGGTGAGGCTGTACAAGGCGTTTTATCGCATGTTCCGCTGGACGGAGGGGGCGTTCGACCTGCAGCCGATCGGCGAGCACCATGTGACGGAGGAGATTACCGAGAGCACGACATCGCTTATGTTGGAAGGGATGCGGCAGTTGGACGAGATCCACATCCTCGAACCCAAGCTGCCGCGGCCCGGGGCGCGTTTGGTGGCGGCCGAACCACTCCCCGGCAATCTCCGCGACCTCGCCACGGAAGAAATCCAATTATTTCAACTCATCCTGCACAACGGATCGCTGGAGACCGTGATCGACAGCTTTCCCGGCACGGATTTCGAAGCCTACACCTGCCTGTTGGGGTTGATGAAGCGTGGTTTTGTGACGTTTTAGGGCGGAAGCAGCGATGAACCGCTATCGGCGAAAGGGATGAGTTATTCTCGAAACCAGAGACCGAATTGTTTGATAATGAGACGGGATCCCATTTCCTTCCAGATCCGCACGAGCAGTGGCCTTTGGGCAGCTTTTGGCGCTTTGCTGCTTGCCTTGACCCTTATAGCTTGCGATAGCCCGGAAAAGCGTGGCTATCGAGCATTCACAGCGTCGGCTAGGGCGTCTGTGAATCCAAAGCTCCTTCAACAGCAGGTCAGCACTTTGCTGGCACATTATACTCCAGGCGATCAGGTGCCGTTTTCACAGGTTCCGCCCGAGATCATGAAATTAGTACCCGTGCCGCCTGCCTTCGCATTCATCGGGAGATGGGGCGATTCAAAGGAAGGGGCGTTGGTAGTGGCTTGGGGCAATGGTTTTGCCCACTGGGGCATAATAGTAGGAAGTCCAACGTTTCGATTAGCCGATGTCGACCATCTTACCGTAACAGAATGGATACCAGGTCTTGGTTTCTTCTTGGGTTAGGAAGAAATAGGGCCAGGTCTCATCATCAGACAATTGAGCTTCCCAAGAGAAGTATCGACCGATCTTGACCCGGGGCTAGCCGGATTTCTTGCGGAACGGTGAGTGCAGGTTGAAGTAAATTCCGCAGAGCGGGCGGGCGTCTTCGTTTTGACTGAGCATAATGGTCACGTGGCGGTCCAGGGCAATGCCGTGGCGCAGGCCCGGGGCCCGATTCTGAAAGGCCGTGATTGCTTTGGCCATCAGTGATTGCAGACTCTTGAGAAATTCATCGGGTGTCTTTTCCATGCAGACCACGAACTTGTCGTAGTTTTTCACCGCCGCGGCGATCTCGTGCTGGAAGTCGTCCGTTTGCAGATCCATGATGGCTTGATTATTAACACAGCCACGCCCCCCGGCAAGAACGCCTGATGGGAATTCTCTGCCAACGGTGGGGGCGGGTGCCATAGGTGGACCTTGACGGCCAAAGACTGAAAGCGTCGTAGACGGGGCAAGCGCGAGTGCCTGCGCCCACTTCGCCCTTGTTTAGCTTCGGCAGAAGGCGTACATACGGTTGATGGGAAAGGGCGAGACGATGAGTGGTTCGGTTTTGGAACAGGGTGAAGCGCCGGTTCTGATCGGCGGGAAATGGACGGCGCCAGCCGTCCAAACATACACGGACGTTCATAATCCTTCGACAGGTGAGACGATTTCACGGACGCCGATGTGCGCGGCGGCGGAAGTGGACGCCGCAGCACAGGCGGCACGGGCTGCGTTCGAGAAATGGGCGGACACGCCCGCGCCACGCCGCGCCGGAATCTTCTTCAAGTATCGAGCGCTCCTCACCGAGCACCTCGAGGAACTGGCGCGGCTGATCACCCGCGAGAATGGCAAGACGCTCGATGAAGCCCGCGGTGACGTGCAGCGCGGGATGGAAGTCGTTGAGTTGGCCTGCGGTATCGCCCACCTGGCCAAGGGAGAGACGGTCCCCCAAGTGGCCGAACAGATCGACGGAATCACCATGCGCGAGCCGGTCGGCGTGTGCGCCGGCATCACGCCGTTCAATTTCCCGGCCATGGTGCCGTTGTGGATGTTCCCGCTGGCGATCGCCTGCGGCAACACGTTCATCCTTAAACCCAGTGAGAAAGCGCCGCTGACAGTCGTGCGCCTGGCTGAGTTGTTCCTGGAGGCCGGGTTGCCCGACGGTGTGTTGAACATTGTGCACGGCGGGCGCGAAGTCGTGGACGCCATCTGCCGCCACCCGGACATCGTCGCGATCAGCTTCGTCGGCTCGTCGGCTGTGGCGAAACACGTGTACACGCTGGGCACCGAGCACGGCAAGCGGGTCCAGGCGGCGGGTGGCGCCAAGAACGTCATGGTCGTCATGCCCGATGCCGATCCGGATCCGACGCTGCGGGCCATCATGGGGTCGGCCTACGGCTGCGCGGGTCAGCGATGCATGGCCGGCTCGCTGCTGTTGGGAGTCGCCGAGGCCGCCGACGGCGTGCAACGGCGCGTGGCCGAGGCCATCGACAACCTGAAGATAGGCAACACGTATGACGACCCGACAGCGCAGATGGGGCCCGTGATTGACAATGCGGCCCGTGACCGGATTCGTGGATACATCGAGACCGGGCTCGCCGAGGGTGCTACCCTCGTACGCGATGGCCGCCCCTGCCCCGCCGACCGCGGCTTTTTTATCGGCGCCACGTTGTTCGATCACGTCAAGCCGGACATGCGCATCGCCCGCGAAGAGATATTTGGCCCCGTGTTGTCCGTGCTGCGGGCCGGATCACTCGACGAGGCGATTCAGTGGGCCAACCGCAGCGGGTACGGCAACGGCGCCACCATCTTCACCGGCAGTGGCCGCTGGGCGCGGCAATTCGCCCGCGAAGTCCAGTGTGGCATGATCGGTGTGAACGTCGGCGTGCCCGCGCCGATGGCGGTCTTCTCCTTCTCGGGTTGGAACCGGTCGTTTTACGGCGACCTGCACGTGCAGGGCATGGAAGGCGTGATGTTCTATACCCGACAAAAGCTGATTCTGTCCCGCTGGGACCAGAATTACCAACGCCAGTTCGGCTGGTAAGCGTTCCGTTTCCCATCCCGTGTGATCAAAAAACTCGTCCTTGCTGAATTTCCCGCGGACAGCATCGCGGCGAGGAACATCCCTGCCCTGGAAGCGGAGGCCTACATCACCGGCAGTGTCAACGAAGATCCTGTACGTAGAAAGGCGCTACACAAAAAGCTACAAGTCTGACCCCATTGACACTGCCCAATCCCGCCAGCCATACCCTTTCCCGAAATTTCGTAATTCGGTTTTCGGGGATTCCTTGCGCGACCAGGGGCGCGGCATGGTTCGGACAGCGGTTATCCTATCCTTTGCCTGTCCGGTTTTCGCGATCTTCCGCTGGCGAACAAATTCGATAAAACCAAGGATCAGAAACATGACTGGCGGTACAAACCACCAAGCTTTCCTTTGATAAGCCGTAGCCGCTGTGTATGCCGAAACAACGGCAGAGAAGATATGTCGTCGGTTGACACGGATACTCAACCAAAACCCTCAAGTCAAAACAGACCCTGTCGGCACTTCTCCAAGTGCGCGCTTTATTGCCATGCAGGCCTTATAAATCAAGCCTCTTCGGCAAGTAACTACGTCACAATCCTTCGGCCTTGGCGTTCCCCTGCATCAATATGAACTCCGATGTGGCGCACAGGTTTCCACTTCCGGAGAACAGGCTGCTCAGGCTGTACTGGTAAACCTTGTCCAGCCCCTGATCGGCTACCCAGACGGAAATGCCGCTCAACAACGCCGCACTCGGCGAGTTCAGGTTGCCGCAACCCGCTGCCGTGGACTGCTTGATCACCTTCGAGGCCGTGCCCGAGCCGCCCGCTCGCGGATACCGGTAGAGCTGCTTGTCATTCTCATCGAGCACGTACAGATAGGTCGCGTCGATCGCTACACCCTGGCAATTGCCATTGCTTCCGGTAAACGCGATCACCTGCAGCGCATTCGTGCTTCCGGAGCCCGAAAACGCCCCGGCCAGCGAGTAACGGAACAGTTTCTTCTTGTTCTCGTCCGCAACCCACATCTGGTCGCCGTCAATCGCCAGTCCATTCGGTGTACCGAGGCTGCTGCCCGTGTTGTCCTTCAACGTCTTCGAAACCACAGGTACGCCTCCCGAACTCGTGTAGCGGAAGACGCTCTTGGTGCTGGAATCCAGCACGTAGACGAAGCTGCCTGCCGCCGCGGCGTCGCTGGGCGACCCGTTCGCGCCGCCCAACGCGAAGCTCCCGAGGCCAATCCCCGAGGCATCGTACTTGTAGACCTTGTCAGTGCCGCTGTCCGGCACGTAGAAGGCCGCCGGACCGCTCGAGCAGGCAAACGCAATCTGCGGGTCGGCCCCGTTGTTCTGGGCGGTGTTGCCACCCTGGTCGATCTGGCCGCAGGCACGCGTCCCCTGCAGGGTGTTGTTGTCGGTTTGATTGCCCTTCAACATGTTCCCGCTGGCGCCGTTGGCGGAATCGGCATTGATCCCATTCGCGCCGTTCTTCTGGACGGTGCGATTGCTGTCCAACAGGTTACCGGCACCCGTGACTTTGATGCCGTCACTGCCGTTGGACTCGGAATCCTCGCCGTGTAACGTGTTGTTGTTGCCACTGACGATGATGCCTTCATTCGTGTTGTAGGCGACGTTGTCATCGTGGACGTTGTTGCCATTGCCGGCGATCTTCTCGCCGACGCCGTTCGGGAATCCCGACACGCCCACCTCATTGCCGTTCAGCTCGTTGCCATTGCCCAACACGAGAATGCCGAACTGCGAGTTCTTGCGAATGTCGCTGTTGGTGCGCAACGTCACGTTGCTCCCACCAATCTGGATACCGATGCGGTTGCCGCTGATCTCGGGCGCGCCCGTGATCTCCACGTCGGTGTCGTTCACGAGGTAGCCGATGTCGTTGTTCAGCGCACGGGCGTTCTTGATCACCACCAGGTCGGCGTTGTTGGTCACGAAGTAACCAGCAACCGAGCTGCCGGTGACGTGGATGTCGAGAACCGTCACCTTGCCCACGCTGTCACGAACCGTGATGACCGGTTTGGTTGGGTCTTTGGCCTGCAACGTCACGCTGCAGCCGAACACGTTCAACCGTTGCGGCCGCGAATTCGTGATGATCACGTTCTCGGTGCCCGCCGGACCGCCCAAGGGGCGGCCCACAGTGCCCGCCGCCAGGCACTGGCCTGTGCCGACCGTGCTGGTGCAATCCTGCGCGATCACGCCGATGAACAGGAACCCGTCGCCGTTCACGTCGCCATGCGCGTTGATGTAATCAATTGCCGCCTGCAGCGAACCCGTCGCGGGCTGAGGCGTCCCGACGTTGTTGGTGATGATTGCGCTGGTCCCGAGCCGCACATCCACAATGATGTCGGGTTGCGCCGAGCAGGTGCCGACGTTCTGCGTGACCTGGCTCTGCACCGCGCTCTTGGTGCACCACTGGCAACCCGAGCAGCCAAATGTCACCTGGCATGTGCCCGAACACCCGTTGGCGTCGGTTACCGTCAACTGGAACGTGGCAGTCCCGGAGTTGCCGGCGGTGTACGTGACCGTCTGGCTGTTCGCACCGCCCGTAATCAGCCAGCCGGGGTCAGACGAGATGATTATCCAACTGTAGGCCGCGAAACCTCCCGGCCCACTCAGCGTGTTGCCGCTTGAACCGCACGCAGGCGGCGGATTGGGGGCCGACAGCGAGCAAGTTGGGTTCTGGTTCACGACCAGACTTCCCGAGCACTGGGTGCTGCTGCAGCCGTTCGCATCGGTCACCGTGACGGTGTACGTGCCCGCACTGCTCACGGTGATGCACGGCGTGGTGTCTCCCGTGTTCCACAAGAACGCGTACGGCCCGGTCCCGCCGCTGGCCGTGGCGCAGAACTGCGCCGAGCCGCCCTGGCAGATGTTCGTGCTCGCCGGGCTGACCGCGCAGCTTGGGTTGGGGTTGACCCCCAAAGTGCCCGCGCATTGCGTGCTGCAGCCGTTGGAATCCGTCACCGTGACGGTATACGTGCCCGCCACGCTCTTGGTAATGCACGGCGTGAACTCGCCGCTGCTCCACACGAACGAGTACGGCGGCGTGCCGCCGCTGGGCACCGCGCAGAATGACGCCGAGCCGCCATCGCAAATGTTGGTGCTGGCCGGCACGACCGCGCAGCTCGGGTTGGGGTTGACCCCCAAAGTGCCCGCGCATTGCGTGCTGCAGCCGTTGGTATCGGTGACCGTCGCCGTGTACGTGCCCGCCACGCTGACGACGATCGAACCGCTGGTCGATGTGAATCCGCCGGGTCCATTCCAGAAAACCGAATACGGCGGCGTCCCGCCACTGATATTCACTGTGAACGAGGCCGACAGCCCCGCGCACACCGTCGCGTTGGACGGCGTGACCGAGCAACTCGGGACCGGGAACGCCTCGACGTGGACGGTAAACGCGCACGTGGCCACGTTGCCCACCGAGTCGGTGGCGCTGCAGGTGACGATCGTATCACCCACCGGGAACAACGAACCGCTCGCCGGGCTGCACCCGGAACTGACGACCGGGAACACGCCCGTGGTCACGTTCGGTGGTGGATACGTGATTGCGATGCTGCCGCTGCCGCAGAAACCCGTGCTGATGTTGTCGGAGCACTGAATCTCTGGAGCACAACCAGTGCAGTCAGGCAGTTGAACGTACGACGGCACACTCGGCGCGCCGCCGCAAGCTAAAGGTGCGACCACTGCTGTGGGAGTCGAGGTGCCGGTGTAAGTAACCGCCGTGCAACCTTGGTTGGTAACAGTACCGAGCGGAGGGCCACCACTTGCATTGAGTTCGCCCGGCAAACTGCCCGTTACTTGACCGTTGAATGAGCGGTTGGCAATATGGCCGCCAGCGGCACCGCCGCCCGTGACATCACCCTTGGCCTGGATCGAAGCCGAGGTTAAATTGACATCATTGCTCGCTTGCACTGTCACCGAACCACCGGCGCCACCGGTTGCCGCACCGAAAGCACCATTCGCTTGGATGGCGCTGTTAGTGGTCAACACTCCGCCCTTGGTTGACTTCACGGTGATGAGGCCACCGTCGGAAGTGCTCACAAATTCGTTGGCGTGCACGGCGTAATTGGTGCCGGTGCCGCCGATGATGGTGATGTCGCCAGCGGCAAACAGATCGATCCAGGCGATCTGGTGCCCACCGCTCTGCGCGGTGTCGGCGTTCACCTCTCCGTGGGCGGTCCTGTCAATTGTCAGGCTGTTGCCGGCCCAGCATTCAACGCAGGCGGTCGAGTTACTCGGTTTGCCGGGTCGAAAGGCAGAATCGCAGTGGTTCGATGGACTGTTGGGAACAACGTGCCCGGGACCGGTTGACTCGACCAGCCCGAGGATGTTGACGTTGCAGCCTTCGAGGTGCACCAGGTCGGCGCCAGGGTCTCTGCCCCGGCTGCTCACGACGCCGGCATCGCTGATCTCCAGGTCGCAATGCGCCACGATCGTGATCGGGCCACCACCAGGAGCTTGCTTCGCTCCGGTCCCGCTCAAAGTGCTCGCGGACTCGACGGTGCCGTCGATGTCAGCGTTTCCACCCGCAGTCATCACAATCTTTCCTGCGGAACCGGTGCTGTCGGCCGCGATGAGCGATCCGGGTTCGAGAAGCACGCTTCCGCCAGCAGTAATGGTGATGTCACCCGCCTGGCCTGAGTCGCCCGCGCCGCTGATCTTGCTCGCCGAAATTTCCGCACCGGGATGGCTGCCGCTCGGGCCGTGGAGCGTCACATTCCCCCCAGCGGTGATGGTGATATTCGCCCCGCTGCCGCCATCGGTCCTGTCCTCGGCGAAAATGCCACCGTCCGCCTGCACGTCGAAGTTCGTGCCGACAACGATGGTGATCGGACAGGCACTGGCGCCTGAGGGCGAAGTAGGATCGTTACAGTCAATTTCACCACTCAGGGCACCGCCAGTCGCAATCGTGAGATTGCCGTTGACGGTCAATATACCGTTGGTAATGCCGTCGTCATCACTCGGCGAACCGTCCAAGCTGCCAAAGGACACGGGCGTCGTGAGTGTAAGGTCGCTCGCCTTCAGTGACGCCGCCAGCGCCGCCGACAGTCCCACCACCACGAACAGCATCAAACGCCTTGAAAACATAATGCTCATGATCTGGCCTCCTCAGAATCCTGTAGGTTGTTTGGTGTCGAAGTTTTTTGGCCGGGTGTGGAGATTGCCCATTGCCGTTTGCTTCGCCATGTTCACTGTGGCACGCGCCATTCTTTGACTACCCTTCAGTTGTTGAAGGAAGTTTGCCGAACACTCGGTCGTTCTGGAGGGCCTCCTTCTGCTCACATAGGGCAACAGAGGCATAGGCGCGACAGGACCTAGTTTGCTGACAGAAGCTCTTCTCCCTCGCAACGTCGCGCATTCTAGTTCCAGCGACCCTGGAGTCAAGATAAATCTTGGCTTCCTTGCCCGCGTCAATTTTAAAACTGCACATCGGGGCGGGATGCAGTTCACACTGCACGGATGTCATCCGTCATTGTCGTCGTCACTCGCCGCATGTTGTCGGTGTCTGTATCCACAATGAGTTGTCCCCGTAGGCCCTTGCCCGCATCGGAACGTAGTCTGGAGCGGCGGTAGAGAGGGCGTCTAGCGGCGGAAGTCTGCGGAGGTACCCGCTTCTGTCGCATTCATGCGGATAGAGCGTTTGCTTCGTTCACTCTTTCACAGTGATGTTATTGCGGACTTCTCGCCCGCCCGCTGCGTCTCTGGCGATGTCCCCGGCCCTGTCCTTCAGATCTCGCGTGTTCACAAAGCCGCTTAACTGGACAACGTCCTTGAATGTTTCCACATTCACTCCCTCGAAATACTTGTGTTGCCGGCTGTCCGCCAGTGCTGCGCTCACACGGGAAGATGTAGCACGGTCATCAATCCGTTCGCCTGTGCTTTGCGTGTAGCGACTGCTGGCGCAGCCAGTCACACCAACGAGCAATGACAACGTCCCGAGACTGAGGAACAATCCCAGCGCGCAGAGAGTCTTGCTCCTGTTTGGAAATATTTTTGACATAGTGTTTCTTTCCTCTTTGACAGTTAATTGGTTACCAAGGCTTCAGGCTACGTCGTCGGTCAACCTTTTGCCATGGGGTGAAACCCTACTGCGGGTTGCCGGTTGGGCTGGGAGATTATCGCCTGTAAGAATTGTCTCTAGAGACCGAAAAACGATAAGGCGTCCGCTGACGACCACTGGGGAGAACGCCCCGGCCGACGGCAAGCAATGTCCCGTGTCGCGCGGGATGGACGCGCACCTTGATCACCGCGGTCAGGGGCCGGTTGGCGGAAGGGCCTTACGGCCCCGGGTTGGGCTCGTTCCGTAAAAAGCACGCACTTCCCATCACGCCCAAAGATCCATCCCTCGTACAACCATCCTAGAAATTTCCCACTGTAGGCATAAACGCCATTCTCACAGAGCCAGGCCGCCGGGGTCCCATCTTGCATGTAGATCGATTCTTTATCACCGTCGACGTACGCCACGGCGTGTCCGTGTTTGTCCCAAAGGTCTGTTGTCATATGGCAGTCTTGGCAGCGGTGGGCTTGAGCTGGGCCGTGTTGGGAATTGGATTCGCTGCCGGCGGGCGCGCTGCGGCACCGGCCAACAGCGATCCAATTGTCTCGTTACGCTCTCTGGCCATGATGCCGGCTACTGCTGATCGTGATCCGGATGTTTCTGCTCGTGCTGTTCTTCTTGCTTCTGACGCGGGTATTTCGCCCTCACTTCATCATGGTGCTTGTACGGCTCAGGCGAATCGAGATCAACCGTCACATGAGAACGCAACACAATGTTCTGCGGCACGCGCGCACCCGAACGCCACGAACCGCCATCCGACCAATAATAGACCTGGCGATGGGGCTCGAAATACACTTCGGTATCCGGGTAATACACATAGGAGTACGAAGCGCCGACGGCTGGGCCACGCGTGTATTCGTGAGGACGCTCTACATAACAGCCGACCAGCCCCAGCACACCGCTGATGGCGAAGGCGAGCACAATGAGTCTCTTATTCATATGTTTCCTTTGTTGTTGTCTCAGGAGTTTTCTACAACGCAAAGGTAGGCCGGGAAACGGTGGGCTGCGATAGGGCATTCACCCCATATGAAAGGAATGTCTTTTGGCGTAACTTATCTCCAGTAATGAAGAACGGAACAACAGTATGGGACTGATTTTAATGACCGTAGTTATTTTTGTTTTCCTTGGGCGTGCGTTGCCGACAGGTTGTACAGCAAAAATCGGAATTACTCTCCAGGCCTCGACCGAAGGAAGCAGGTGCACATGTCTCTTAGGAGCGTAGGCAATTTCACCACCAAGAGAGATTTGGCAACTCTGGGAGTATTTGCCGGCGCGTTCGTGGCTTTGTTGCTGTTCCATATGAACGTTTGGGGCATCATCGTCATTGCGATGTTGTTTATCGGCTACCTCTCCTGGGCTGGCACCGCGTTTCTCGTAAGGCAGCACACCTTCAACGGAAGAAGCATTACCGCGTGGGCCTTGCCGGTGGGTATGGCGATTTTTAAAGTCCTGTTCTGCCTGGGCTTGGTCTGGCTGGTTGTGCGGGTTGCTCACCACTTGTTTGGATTTTGATTTCCCTCAGAAGCGGGAACCCATACAACCTGAGAGGCCTTGCTGTGTGGATCACTCCAGCGACGCTGCAGGCATCTCGTCCAGAACGGCACGTCAGTTGCCAAACGGGATGATGATCCGCACACCCACATACGGCTTGCTGCCCTGCCCCGTGTCGAGGTCGAGCTTCACGCGCAGGCCGTTCCGCAACCCTCCAAGAGAAGTTGCCCGTGTGCGATGCAAGCTGCCCTGGTCAAAGCTGAAGTCGGCCTGGTTCTCGACGTTCTTGACGAAGCGATCGACGGCAAACACAGCGGTGTCGAGACCGTATTTGGCGGCCTGGATCTGACGTTTGACGGATGACGGGGATTTTTGCGGTGGGCTGTATTCTGCTTCAAAACGCTCCCACGCCTCGGTGTCCGTCGGCTTGCGCTGGGGCACCAGCATCGGCTGGAACTCACGCTCGGCATGCACCTGACGGTCGGTCCGTTCGGTGACGTTGCTCCGGATGGACGCCGCGGTAAGCGTGGAAACTGACAGGAAGGCCATCAAGGACCGGGACTCGGATTCTTGTGCCGTGGCGGACGGAACGGCTGACCAGCAGGAAACACACGCGACCGTCCCCGATATGGTCGAGCGCCAGTGGCTGCGGATACTGTGTTTGCTGCAAGTGTTCACGACAATCTCCTATTCCCATGGCGCGCTAATCCTTCTTCTCGTCCTCTTTCCCGGCCTTCTGCTCGGTTAGCTCCTTGGTCGCGGCGGGCCGCTCGGCCACAGGCTTGGACTCAACCTTCGCGTCAGGTTTGGTCGCATGTTTGGTCTCGGGCTTGGTCGCCGGCTTGGCTTCCACAGGGGCGGGAGCAGACTTGGCCTTCTCGCTCCCTGTCTCACTCGCCTTTTCCGGCCGCACGCGATTCTCCTCGGCGGGCTTTGTAACGGGGATCGGCTTGTCGGCCTGGTGGACTTCCTTCTTCGTTACCGGTGGCTGTGGTTCGGCCGTCGTTATGGCTGGTTTCTCAACCCGATGCGGCTCTTGCGCAGGGGCTACTTTCTTTTCGGCCGGCTCAGCCTGGCTGCGAACTGGCGTCGGGGCTGCTTTCTCACCGGTCGATGTTGACGTCGGGTGCTTGGCGACGACCTTCGCTTCCTCTTTGCTGCGCAGTTCGCGAACCTGGACCGGCTGAATCTTATGACCAGTCACCTTTTCGATGACCTCGGTGCGCGGACCTTCGTTGATCACGGTCTTGTTAATGATGGTGGTGTTATTCACAACCACCGTTGTTGGGCGGATCGGCTCCAGAAACCGTCGTTCCTCGACAAAGACAACTCGCGGCGAGATGAGGTTCACCTCAACTCTCCCGGATGGGGACAACGGGGCCCAACCGATGTAGCCACCCCCTCCATGCCAAGAGACCCACGCCGGAGCCCAGACCGTCTGCGGTACCCAAAACCAGCCGAATTCCGCGTCTATATCCCAGCGCCCATAGTGGTAGGTGGCCCAGCCCCAAGGCTCGTCGCTGACCCAGTACCAGCCGGCATCGGTGCGCTCCCAATTGCCATTGCAGTACGGGCGCCATCCAACAACCACTCGGGACGGCCTCCAACAGCGTCCATAGGATCCAACCACCACCCATTCTCCATGCGGGGTGAGCGGCTCATAGAAATCACTTTCGCTGTGAATCGCCACTCCCACCGATATCTCGGCTGCGTAGGTTGTGCGCCCTGTCAGCGTCGCTAAAAGCGCCGTGCATAAAGCGAATCCGACTTTTCCTGCCAGACGTTTGGTTCCATTCATAGAGTTATCCTTCTGTCCAATAAATCAAAAGCGCGTTGGTGTTCTCGGAACACAACGACGTGGGCATCAACGGCGAGCCGGATGATTCCTCTGGCTCTGCGATTCCCGCAGACGCCGTAAACGGTCTCGATGAGACTGCCAAACGTCAAGGCCCTCTTCTTGTGATTGGCTTTCATGTCATCACGATAAGCCGGGAAGTCCTGCGGGCGCTATGGGGTGTTTACCCCATCGGAAACCGGTGTGAATTCTGGCAGGTTGCTTTGGCAGCAACCGAAAGGATCGCGCTCTGTGCCACCCAAATCTCTGAAATTGTCGCCGCTGGTCGTGTCGGGCGCGCTGGTATTGATCGTCGCCTCGATGTACTGGGCGCGCCCGGTCCTGATACCGGTGGCGCTGGCGATGTTGCTGACCTTTCTGTTAAGCCCCGTGGACAGCGCGCTCCAACGCCTCGGTCTGGGACGGGTGGTCTCGGTCGCGTTGCTGGCGGTGATGACGTTTTCTTTGATCGGCGTGATCGGCTGGGGCATCTCCGTTCAGGTGAAGGAAATCGCCAACCATTTACCCAGCTACCAGGGCAACATCAAGAAACGGATCGAGGATTTGCAGGTAGGCCAGGGCACGACAGTGGATAG
>JBGOTY010000010.1:0-22348 GCA_041476745.1 Verrucomicrobiia bacterium
AACACCAACTGGGACATCGAAATTACGACCAACTGGACCGTCAACGCCACGCCGTCAGTGTATGGCGATGGTGGTCTGGTGCAGTTCGACGACACGGCAACCACGACTTCGGTGAGAATCGTGTCCGACGTGGTGCCCGCAGCTGTCATCATTTCGAATACGGCAAAGACCTACACCTTCAGCGGCGCGGCGATTAGCGGCTTTGGCACCTTGACCAAGATGGGCAGCGGCACGGCGATCATGAGCAATAAGAACACCTACAACGGCGACACCACGATCAACAGCGGCACGGTCCGCCTCGCCACCGACAACGCGATCCCCGGCGGCTCGGGTCAAGGGGGCGTGATACTCAACGGCACGCTGGATCTGGCAGGCCACAGCAATATCATCAACGGCCTGTCCGGCAGTGGTATCGTGGACAGCACCGTAGCGGGTGCGGCCGTCCTGTTGGTCGGTAGCGACGGCTCCAGTTCGATCTACTCCGGTGTGGTGCAGAACACCGCGGCAACCCTGGCGTTGACGAAGATCGGGACCGGCGCGCTCACGCTCGTCAGCAGCAACACGCATGCGGGTGGCACGACCCTCTCAGCCGGCCAGTTGAACATCAACAACGCGGGGGCGCTCGGCGCGGCCGCCGGGACGTTCACCATCAACGGTGGCACGATTGACGTCACCACCAGCAACGACATCACGGTGGCCAACAACAATCCGCAAACCTGGAAGGGCGATTTCACCTACGCCGGCTCGGTGACCAATTTGAATCTCGGTACCGGTGCGGTTACGCTCACCACAAGCTCCAACCGGACAGTGACGGTCACCACCAACACGTTGACTGTTGGGGGCGTAATCAGTGGCGGCGGCAGCGCGCTCATCAAAGCCGGGGGCGGCACGCTGACGCTGTTGGGCGTCAACACCTTTGACGTCAGCCTGAGCATTGCCAACGGCACCGTGGTTGTGACGACCATTGGCGACATCTTTTCGCCAGGCGGCGTGGGTTCGGGGATAGGGATCAACTTCGGTGGCACCGGCCCCACGACGGGGACGCTGCGCTACATTGGAACGGGCGAGCCAACCTTCAAAACGATCAGCTTTCCAAATAGCGGCAGTGGGGCAATTGATATGTCAGGGACCGGACTGTTGTTATTCGGCAATGACTTGTCGGTGGCTGGCGCTGCGATCCATACGCTCACGCTGGAAGGCTCGGGTCCCGGCACCGGAGAAGTCGACGGCGTAATTAGCGATAACATCAACGGCGCAACGACGAACGCGACCTCGATTACCAAGGATGGCCCGGGCGTTTGGGTGCTCACGGCCAACAATAGCAATACGGGTAGCCTCACGGTCCGCGACGGCCGCCTCGTTCTGACGACCATCGGCAACTCGGGCGCCATCGCCAACGCGGGCGCGTGCACGACGATCAATTTGGGGGGGGGAAGCACGACCGGCACGGTGGTCTATGTCGGCAGCGGTGAAACCAGTACCAAGATCATCCGCATAGCCGCAGGCGCAGGCACCGGCGGCGCGACCATCGATCAGTCGGGAACCGGGCTCTTGAAGTTCACTGCGGACCTGACTGCCCTCAATGCCCCACAACCTCATCTATTCACGCTCCAAGGCTCGACCAGCGGAACGGGCGAAATCGCCGGTGGGATTCCCGATAACACGCTGTCCGTGTCGAACAAGACCTCGCTGCTCAAGGCTGGCACCGGTTTGTGGACGCTGTCCGCCACCAACAACACCTACACCGGCACCACCGTCGTCAATGGCGGCACGCTGGCGATCGCCGGCAACGGGGTGATCACCAATACCCCGACGGTCACCGTCGCCAGTGGCGCGACGCTGGATCTCAGTGGTCATACCGGCGGCGGGATGACGTTTGTCGCCGGCCAGACCTTGGCCGGCAGCGGCACGGTCAAGGGCGCGGTAACGATTGCCAACGCGGCGACCTTGTCGCCCGGCGTTTCACCCGGGACCGGGACGTTGACGGTCAGCGGCAATCTCGCGCTGAATAGTTCCTCAACGCTTGCGTATGGGTTGGGCACCAACAGCGACCAGACGGTGGTCAACGGCCAATTGACGTTGGCCGGCACGCTCAACGTCACGGATGCCGGCGGCTTCGGCCCGGGCACCTATAGGATCTTCACGTACTTCAGCCTAGTGAACAACACGCTGAACGTGGGGTCGTTGCCGGGCGGTTTCTCTGGCGTGATTTCCAACGACACGATCAACAATCGCATCCTCCTCGTGGTGGGTGCCAGCGCGGATCCGTTCACATCGTGGCAGACGCATTACTTCCCCGGTGGCGGTCCGAATTCCGCGGGTGGTGCGGATCCTGACGGGGACGGCATGAGCAACACCAACGAGTTCCTGGCGGGCTTCGACCCGACCAACAACGCGGCGTACCTGCACATTATCAGCACCGTCAAGACAGGCAGTGACATCAACGTGACGTATCTGGGGGCCAGTGGCGATAGCACGTGGTCGCCGGGCATCGCGTCGCGCACCAACGTGCTGGAGTTCACCGCTGGTACGGCTGGTAGCTACAACAGCAACGGCTTCGCGAGCGCCGGCGTGACCAATATTCTCAGTGGCGGGATTGGGCTCGGCACGGTGACCAATATGGTGGATTCGGGCGGGGCCACGAACGTCCCGTCGCGTTACTACCGCGTTCGCGTGCTGGTGCCGTAACAAAGTAGAACATCGATATGATTGAGCGCGGTCGAGCGGTAGTAGGTAAGTTAAGGAACAAGAACAACCTGCGTTCACGACTCGGTGAAACGGCCGCTGACTGCGCTCGGATTTTGGAGAATTGATTATGCGAACAAGGAAGGGCTTCACCCTGATCGAACTGTTGGTGGTCATCGCCATCATCGGGATTCTGGCCGCGCTGTTGTTGCCGGCGTTGAGCAACGCCAGAAGGATGGCCTACAAGGCATCCTGTGCAGCCGGCCTGCGCAATTTCGGGCAAGCGTGGATCATGTTTGCCCAGGATCACGACGGCAAGGTGTCCATCACGAAACCGACCGGGGGTGGCGGTTGGCTCTGGGACATGGATCTTACCACGCGCGACGATTTGGTGGCCCATTACGGACTGACCCGCAACGCCGCCTACTGCCCAAGCAATCCAGGTCACAACCTGGATCTTTTCTGGACCTGCCCCGGCTGCGGCGGCGCCAGTGTCGGCTACTGGCTGCTGATTCAACGGGTGGATTCCAACGGTGTACCGGTTGCGGCCTCTCCTTGGGGGGGGCAGACGATGATTCCGGGCGGTGTTGGGGATCCAAAATACACATTCGCCTATGACATAATCAACAGCTCTGACCCCACCCAGACTCGCCAAGTGCAGTTGATGCTCTGCGACGCGATCCTTTCCGATAACGTGCCCAACTTTACAGGTTTATCGAGCGCTGTAGAACCAGGCACCCTCCAAGCGTCGCATCTGGGACCGAGGAGCACGCCGATGGGATCCAATCTCTGTTACACCGACGGGCATATCGAGTGGAAAAACGCGGAGGAACTCAAGAGGCGCTTCTCACCGGGAGGCGGGGACGCACTACGCTATATGTGGTGGTGAATCGCTCGGTACGAGATGAAGCGGGGTCAATTGCTGTCCCGCTCCGACCGGCAGGCCTGATTGCCCAGCGTAGCCTCCGAAAAGGGAGTGGGGCTCATGCCTGGCACCAGCGGAACATTCTCGGTGGAACAGTGGCTCGCCCGGCGCAACGCCCTCGCTTGGATCGCGCCGCGCAACGATTGCAATTATCTGTCGCTGCCGGGCTCCTCGCCAAGCGTCGATCCCAGGATGCGACCGCCTGCACCCTGTTGCGAGGGGACTTGGCACCCTCTTAATCACTAGGTTGTAGGTTCGATTCCTACACGGCGCACCAAATCCTCACTTTGAGTACCCGCGCCAACTTCTTCCAAATCGCGCCCTTCCCCAATGTTTTCAGGGGCTTCCTCGTTGTCGTCAGTCTTGAAACCCGTGACAGGGAAAGACACGGAAGGACGACCCGCTCCTAATTCTTGTGAGGCTATTTGTGAGACTTCCAAGAGATTTGGTAGCTGGTCAATAGCAGTTGATTTTGGAAGCTGCTCGGCATGGAGGCGGCGAGCGTTATTGTCAACGAAGCTACGCCCAAGCTGAGATTTCCAGTTGGGTCAAAATGGGCGGCTACGAATGGGCCGGTGCGGCCACGGACTGGCGGTGGATGATCTCCACGGGAAATATCCGGTGTTCGGCTTTCGTCTCTTCTGCGTTCTGTAAGCGATTGACCAGCAACTCGGCGGCGGTTCGACCCAGTTGCGCCATCGGCTGACGCACAGTGGTCAGCGGCGGCGAGACGCGCGTCGCCCACCGCGAATCATCGAACCCCACGACGGAGACTTCCGTGGGGCAGTCAATTTTCTCCTTCGCCAACGCTTGCAGTACGCCAACGGCGATCTCGTCGTTCCCACAGACCACTGCGGTCGGGCACGGCGAACACTTACTCATCTGCCGCCAGCCTTGCAGTCCCGCTTCCACGGTGAATTCCGCATGAGTGACCGCCTGCTGGTCGATGAGTCCCTGGCCGTCCTGCATCGCTTTGAGGAAACCTCGCGCGCGCTCTGACGCATCGCGCACGGTGGTGGGACCGCCGATCAATCCAATCCGGCGATGGCCCAATTTCAGCAGGCGCGTCGTCAGCTCACGCGTCGCCGCGAAATTGTCCACCGCGACCGTGCTGACGCAGACGGTCGAGACATCAACGTGTGGCGGCAGGCTTCCGCCCATCACCACCACGGGGCGGACGAAGTCCTCAAGCTTCACCAATTGCCGGGCGGTCAGCGGCAGCGCCATGTACAACAGCCCGCCCCCCGGCTACTCCTTATCAACCAGCAATCGACTGGGACCATGCTCGCTTAGGAGCGCAGCCGGGGATGGTTCACCAAGTCGTGAACGCAGCTTGGGCTGTTTTGTTGCTGTTTCGTTCTCTCGGCTGCACCCCTAGATTCATAGTCCTTACGGCACCAGCCCCTACGGGACAAGCCGTACGCGGTAGAAGCGAGACGGGGAATTCGTTCCACCTCCGATGTCCAAGTAGTTGGTGATCACGTCGCCTGATCCCGGGAGCATTAACGCGGGGCCGACGTCGTTAAAGTTGCCGCCGCCACCCAAACTGTCGCTGGCCTGCACCGCATTTGTCCGCCCGCCACCTGCCTGCCAAACAATGCTCAAGTCGTTGCCTAGCGGAATGAGCGAGACAATCCGGAAAACCGAGGCGTGGTTGGTCGGGTCCAATCCCGCCAGATACTTAACGAGGTTGTCCTGGCCCGTGCCGTCGGCATCGCAGGTCGCGCAAGAATGGTCGTCGGTTTGGCCGGTGGGATGCCCGAAATACTGGTGTGTCCATGCGTCAGGGATGCCGTCACCATCGCTGTCGGCCGGCGGCGCATTAGTGGATTGGCCCAGTTTGATTCGGTAGAAGGCGCTGGGGACCGCGGCCCCACCGCTGTCTTTGACCCATTGGACGGCGGCGTTGCCGGGGATGTTGGTGACGATGTCCGTCCAAGGGCCGCCGATGAAGTCACAGCGTTCCAGCGAGTAATACTTTCCACCGACAGACATGAAATACACCCGCGTATCAGCTCCCAACAAGACGATCGCCACGATCCGCAATGCTGAACGGGAGTCAGCTGGATCGGTCCCCGCCAGAAACTCCGCCCAGTTGTTTTGACCGTCACCGTCGGCATCCGCCATTGCGGCCGCCTGCGGGCAATTGGTGCAGCCGAGATACTGTAGTTGCCATTGCTCCCACGCCAGCGAATTGATGGTCAAGCTGACTGGACGGCTGGTCGTGCCAATCCCATTGGCCAGATTCGTGAACGTGACGGTGTCCGCATAGTTGCCGGGAACCAGACCGTTGGCGTTGCCGTTAACGCTTACGGTGACGTTCGTGCTGGTCCCCGGGGATAACATGCCGCCGGTTAATGAGAGGCTCAACCAACCAGCAGCATTCGTGGCTGACCAACTCAGACTGCCCATTCCGGTGTTGGTTACCATGTACAGTTGCGCGGATGGACTGAATGGTCCCCCCACGGAACCGGCGGCATTCAGCCCGGAACTGGGTGTGACATTGAGAAGGCCGACGCCTTGCACCACGAATTGCGTGCTCGTGCCGGAGTGACCGGCGCTGTCACTGGCCACCAACACCACATTCGTGGCCGCCTGGAGAACTGTGACTGCTCCCGTCCACACGCCGGCAGCGAAGCTCCCGGAATTCGTGGGCGTCATCGCCAGAGCGGCTCCGCTTCCCGAGTTGATCGTATCCAGGGACCAACCGCCAAAGGACCGCATGGCAACACCACCGGCCAGGGAACTCTTGTTGGTGTAACTGAGAGAATTCAAGAGAGTCATGCCGTCCGTGTCATACAGACTGCATTGCACCGATATCGGCGACGTGAACCTCACGACTGCCTTGTACCATTTGTTTAGCTGCCAGGCCTGATTCGTTATCACCAGGTTGGTGAATTGATAACCCAAATTCTGCTCAATGATGATTTGACCGGAGTTCGGCGCAGCCACAAACGACCAGGCGCCCGTCGACGACGCGGCAAACCCAAGATAGGCCCGGCCGGCAGTGCTGGAAGGTCGAATCCAACACGAGAGTTCGTTCCCCACATCGCCCAGTCGAACGTCTGTCCGATACGCCCAATCCGGATCGCGCAACCCGAAGTTGCCATCGTGGGCGTAAGCGGCGGACAGTGTCCCGGCGCCGCCAAGCAACACCCACGGGGCATGCGGCCAAACCCCGCTCTCAAAATCTTCCACCACGCTGGTGGCGCCGTTCGCCCACGCGCTCAAACCCACCGGACCGGTGAAGCTCGTCACGGTATTGTTTCCCGCGTCCTGGGCGGTGACGGCGACGGAGAACGGGATGCTCTGTGATTGCGGCGAGGGCACGGTGCTCCAAGCGAAATGGTGGAGCGGACCGGTCTGTACATTGAACGGATTGCTCATGCCGGTATGGCCGGAGCCATCGGTGGCAACCAGCCGCACGTTCGTCACCGGGTTGGTGATCGTAACGCTGCCAGTCCACTGTCCCGCACTAAACGTTCCCGAGTTCGCAGGCGAGACCGAAACAGCACCGATGCTGCTCGTCGCGCTCAACGACACCGTGCCTGTAAATCCCGTGAAGATTCCGTTCGTGGTGTCCCGTGCCGTAATCGTCACAGCGATGGGCACTGCCGCTGTCTGCGGGCTGGCAACAGCGGAGAACGAGAAATGGTTCAATGGCAGGCGGATAGTCAAACTCGCGCTCCGGATTACACTGCCGGTGCCGTTGGTAAGATTGGTGATGACCACGGTGGCGGAGTAACTCCCGATCCCCAGAGTATTTGCATTCGAATTGATCGAAACCGTCACGGTTGTGCCCTCGCCCACACCCAAAGTCCCGCTCGTGGCCGACAGACTCAGCCAGCTCTGGCTGTTGTTCGCCGACCAACTCAGCCCCGCGCTGCCGCTATTCGTCAATGAGTACGCCTGGCTGGCCGGACTGAATGGTCCACCGATAAATCCACTGGAATCCAGCCCCGCCGCCGGCGTGACCGTGAGGATCGCCGCCGGCGTGACCGTCAGGGACACACCACGGGTGGTGTTGCCCAATCCGTTTACGAGATTGTTGAAGACGACGGTGTCCGTGTAATTGCCCGCCCACAGGTTGTTCGCGTTGCTGTTGATCGAGACCGTCACAGTCGTGCTGCCACCCCCCGACAGTGACCCGCTGGTCGCAGACAGAGTCACCCAGTTGTTGCTATTGCTCGCACTCCAGTTCAGTGTGCTGCTGCCGGTGTTGCTCACTGTGTAGTTCTGACTCGCGGGAGCGAACGGTCCGGTTTGCGGCCCCGTCGAGTTCAACCCGCCACCTGGCGCCACGCCGAGGTTGGCCGGCAAATTGACCGTCAGGGATATGCTGCGCGACGTCGTTCCGTAGCCGTAGGAGAGATTGGTAAATGTAATCGTGTCTGCATAGGTGCCAACAGCTAGGCCGTTGGCGCTGGAATTGATCGTGGCGTTGACCGTAGTGCTGGCTCCCGGGGCCAGCGTTCCACCTGTGGCCGACAGACTGACCCAGGGGGCCGTGTTCGTTGCTGACCAATTAAGCGCCAACACGCCGCTGTTGGTCAGCGTGTACGTCTGGTTCGCCGGGCTGAATGGTCCGCCGATCAAACCCGCGGAAACCAGGCCCGTGGTGGGGGTGACAATCAACGACCCCGCCGCATCAACGCTGGTCACTGCAGTGGCGACATTGTTGGACGGGTTGGGATCCGCCCCGCTCGAAACGATTGCTGCGATGTTGGTCAGAACGGTGAGCTGCGGCGGGAGCACTACAACATTGATTGTTGCATTGCCTCCCGTGTTGAGCGCACCGAGACCGGCAGTAACCACGCCATTCGACTGGCTCCACGTTCCCTGGGACACACTCGCCGAGACGAACGTCGCGTCTGGCGGCAAGCGATCCAGAACCTGCGCGTTGGCGACCGCGCTGGGGCCGCCATTGGTCGCGGTGATCGTGTACGTCAGATAGCTTCCCGTGCCAACAGGCGCCGGCGAAACAGATTGGGTCAGGGCGAGGTCCGCCGGAAGCCCGACCCCTTGGGAAATCCAGCGCACCCCATTGCCGACCGTGACGAACACGTTGTTGCCGTCGCGAGACACGCGCACGCGACCAGCTGAGAAGCTTGAGTTGTTGGGGGCCCAGCCAAATGAATAACCGCAATCGTAGCGCGTGACTTCCGCGAGTGTATGGGTCTCGTAGACGCGCAAGTAGGTGGTGGGAATCCACGGCAGAAAGACCAGATCGGCCTGCGGATGATAGCCAACACCCAGCGGGCCCTCGGAGAAGTAAGCGCCCAGAATAGCGACCCGAGTCAGAGTGGCATCGAAAATCGGCATCCCGAAATAGGTTGGCGTCGCAAACTGCGTGCCGTTGCGATTCACACCGATATCGTACGGCTCGGTCATGCCTGAATGAACCGTCACGGTTTGGGTCGCAACATCATACCGGTCGAACGATCCGGGATCCATGTGGGTCTCCGCCCGTCCGATCGTGCGACCGTCACCGCTGCTGGTAACCATGTCCGCCGTGCCCGCCCCATTTCCGACGGGCTGGTATTGGTTTGTCGCCGGATCAAACCGCGGGAACGGTCCGGGCGCAAAATACTGGCCCACAGAACTGACCAAAGCCGCGTTGTCATTCCCGAAGGCGACAGCCCAACTGCCGGCTCCGCCGCCTTGCGGATACTCGGCCTTGCGGACGCTGCCGCTCGGCAGGTCCACGACGTAGACCCATAGCGCGTTGGTTCCAATCACGTTGTCCGCCACCACCAACGTGTTGTTGTCGGGCGAGATGTCGATTCCGATGAGGTTGGTTCCGAAAACAAATGGTGACAGAAACGCCCCGGCATTGAGGTCATAGCGCAGCACCTGATTGCCGGCCGTGATATAGAGCAGCCCGCGCGTTGAATCGGCCACGATATCCACGCGATTGGTGGCCGGGATGAACGTGTTTGATGCCGGGCGCACCACGTAGAATGGGTTGCTCTGGCCGGTGTGACCGAACCCATCGTCCACGGTGATCGTCACGTTCGCGAGAGTAAATGCATTCACGGTCAATGAGCCGGTCCATTGCCCGCCGGTGAATGCGCCTGAGTTTGTCGGCGAAAGGGTAACAACTCCGGCACTGCTCGTGGCGCTCAGGCTGACTGCATTCGTGAACGCCGTGAAAATCCCATTGGTGGCGTCACGCGCCGTGATCATGACTGTAAAGGGCACCGCCGAGGTCTGCGGGTTGGCAATAGCGGATAGCGTGAAATGGTCAGGCGCGGGTCCGACGGAAAGTCGCATGGAGCGGCTGGTGTTGCCAAGTCCGTTGGAAAGGTTGGCGAACGCCACACTGTCGAAGTAATAACCGCCGGTCAACCCGTTGGCGCTGGCGTTGATCGAGGCCGTGACGCCGACGCCGACACCCGGGGACAGCGTCCCGCTTGTGGCCGACAGGCTCACCCATTGGCTCGCGTTCGTCGCTGACCAGGCCAGCGCTACGTTGCCCGTATTGGTCAACGTGTACACCTGACTGGGCGGGCTGAATGGCCCGCCGACCAGCCCGCGCGACGTTAGGCCGCTAGCGGGCGTGACCGATAGATACGGGACGCCGTACACAGTCAGGTCGACTCCGCGGCTGGTGCTGCCGATGCCGTTCGTGAGGTTCGCGAATGTGACCGTGCCATGGTAGCTACCGATGGTGAAAGCGCTGGCATTCGAGTTGATGGAGACCGTTACTGTCGTGCTCTCGCCAACCGCCAGACTTCCATTTGTTGTGGAAAGGCTCAGCCAATTCTGGCCGCTGCTGGCCGACCAGCCCAGCAGTGACGTTCCGCTATTGGTCAACGTATATATCTGGCTTGATGGGATGAACGGGCCTCCGACCGGGCCGGTGGGCGCGAGGGACGTCCCCGGCGTGACACTCAATGCCGCGATCCCCTGTACCGTAGTGACTGCCTGGGCCGCATTGTTGGTGGGGTTGGGATCCGCGGCGCCTGACGTGACCGCCGCGACATTGGTGAGAATGGCCTCCGCGGACTGGACAACCACAACGTTCACCGTCGCGCCGCCACCGTTTGCGAGCGTGCCGAGCGCGTACGCAACCAACCCGTTCGACAGACTGTACGAGCCCTGTGAAGTAGTTGCTGAAACGAAGGTGACGCCGGGCGGCAGAAGGTCGAACAACTTCGCATCCACGACTCCATTCGGGCCGTTGTTGCCCACCGTGATGGTGTACGTCAGGTTGCTTCCCACACCAGCCGGGTCGGGCGAGTCGACCATGGACACGACCAGGTCCGCTGGCGGAGCGGTCCCCCGCGAAATCCAGCGCACTCCTCCACCAACGCTGACGAACACATCATTGCCATCCGCCGAAGTTCGTACGCGCCCTCCCTGATACGTCGACCCTCCCGCTCCACCGAAGGTGTATCCGCAATCGTAACGCGCCACTTCGGCGAACGTGTGCGACTCATACATGCGGAGAAACGTGGTCCCGAACCAGGAAAAGAACGCCAGATCCGCGAGCGGATGATAGCCAACGCCGATGGGACCTCCGAGGGTTCCAATGCGGTTGAAATTGCCATCGAATATCGCCGTGCCCTGGGACGTCGGCACGGCAAACTGGCTGCCATCCCGGTTCACGCCGATTTCATCCGTATACCATCCGGAGCATCGGCCGGCGGGGATCGTCTGGCTCGCCACGTCATACTTTAGGCCGGGCCCGCAGGAATCGTTGGATTCCGCAATGCCGATCGTCTTCCGGTCGCCGCTGCTGCGCAGCATGCTGTACTGGTCCAATCGATCAAAAATCACACTGACTTGCTTCGTCACTGGATCGTACCGACGCAGGGGCGTGAACCCCGAACCCTGGAACCCCGACGTGAACAAGACCGCACCGTCATTGCCAAAGGCAACCGACCAACTGCCGCTTTCATATTGGGCCAATGGGAATTCGGCCTTCTGGCTCGTGCCGCTTGGCAGGTCGATGACCCAAATCCACAAATTGCTCGTGTAATTTCCGTCCGCTACGACCAGGGTGTTGTTGTCGGGCGAAAGATCCAGGCCCTTCAGGCTGCTGCCGGAAAAGGCGTACGACGGCAGGTATGACCCGCCGACAAGATCATAGCGCAATACCTGATAGCCCGCCGAGATGTAGAGAATCCCCCGCGTGAGATCCTCCACCATGTCCGTGGGGGTGGGGGCGGGTATGAGCACATTGGCTGGCGGGCGGAACACATCAATGGGGTTGCTCAGCACCGTGTGGCCAACACCATCATTGGCCATAATGGTCACATGGGCGAGGGTTAGCGCGTTGACCGTCAACAGACCGGTCCATTGTCCGGCAGTGAAGGCTCCCGATGTCGTTGGTGAGAGCGAAGCGGGCTGCACGCTGCTGGTCATGCTGAGGGCCACGACATTCGTAAATGCTGTAAAGATTCCGTTCGCTGCATCCCTTGCCGTGATCGTCACCGAGAAGGGAACCCCCGAGGTCTGAGGGTTGGAGATGATGGAGAATGAGAAGTGGTCAGGGGTGGGGCCAATAGCCAGTCCCACGCCGCGGTTGGTGTTGCCGAGACCGTTATAGAGATTGGCGAACGCTACCGTGTCGAAATGGTTTCCCGTCGTCAGGCCATTGGCAGCCGGGTTGATGCTCACAGTGACAAAGGCGCTGGCGCCCGGAGTGAGTGTCCCGGTCGTGGCTGACAGAGTCACCCACGGACGCGTATTGGTTGCCGACCAGGTCAATGTCGCGTTGCCAGTGTCAGTCACGGTGTACACCTGGCTCGTTGGGTTGAACGGACCGCCCACGGGACCGCTGGAAATCAGGCCGGTTAACGGGTTAACCGACAGGGCTGGCGCAAGCGCCGCGGTGGTGGCGACGGCCTGATTGCCATAATCGGAATCCGCCACCGCGTTGTATGCCCGGACCCGGTACCAATACTTCGTGCTCGGCAACAGCCCTGTATCAGTCAACGATGTGACGCTCGCACCGACGAGCGCGATTTGTGCCCACGTTCCGGGATTGCCACTGCTGTCTGGCGCCCGCTCGATCTTAAATCCGTCCTGATTACCGGCGTTGTTGGTCCACGACAGCTTGATCTGGTCAATAGCGATTGTAGCAGCCGTCAGGGCCAAGGGTGCATTCGGGGCACAGGTCAATGCCAATACGTGACCACCGCAGGCGATCGCTCCCACCGCCTTCAAACCGGTGGGCGGCGTTGCCGCGCCGTACCCGTTGTACCCCCAACCCACAACGGTGCCATCGCTCTTCAATGCGAGGCTTGTCGCGCCACCCGCCGCAATGGCCACCACGTTGCTTAATCCCGTAGGCACGATAGTCTCGCCATACCTCTCCCATCCCCAGGCGACGACGGTGCCATCGCTTTTGAGTGCGAGACTGTGATATTGACCGGCAGCGATGGCGACCACTCCGGTCAGACCTGCCGGCGGATCCGCCGCGATACCAGATGGCCAGCCAACGACCGTGCCGTCGCTCTTGAGCGCCAATGCATGATAACTGCCGGCGGTGACAGCCACCACGCCGTTGAGCCCCGCGGGCGGATTCGTCAGAGAATCGCTGCCCCAGTCGACAACGGTGCCGTCACTCTTCAGAGCAATGCTGTGGATCTCACCCGCGCTGATGGCAACAACCCCGGCCAGACCCGGCGGCAGCGCTGTCAGATTGGTTTCGCCCCAGCCCAGAATCGTGCCGTCATACCGTAGTGCAAGACTGTGATACTGACCTGCGGCAACGGCCACTACTCCAGTCAGTCCTGTTGGTGGCGTGGCTTGGCCGAAGTAATTGTAACCCCAGGCGAAGACCGTGCCGTTGGTTTTCAGGACCAGACTGTGCCAACCGCCCGCCGCGACGGCGGCGACACCGGCCAAGCCAGGCGGTGGCGTTGCCTGTCCTTGGTCATTCAGCCCCCAGCCGACAACCGATGTTGGGCAGAGGGACGGCGCGCTCACGCCGGTCATGTTGGAAAGGGCCGACGCACCATTTGTGATGTAAGCGCGCACTCGATAATAATAACTTGTGCCGGGCCAGACCCCGGTGTCGCGATAAGCTGCCGTGTTCGGCAACACCTGAGCGATCTGTATGAAATTCGTTCCGTCAGTGGAACGTTCGATCTGAAAGCCGTTTTCATTGGTGGTGTTGTCAATCCAAGAGAGATTGACCTGGCTTGACGAGAAAGCCGTTGCCGTCAGGTTCGATGGCGGCGGCAGCGGGGTGGTGGCGCTGGACTGGTTGCTGTAATCCGAATCGCCGCCCGCATTGTGCGCCCGCACGCGATACCAGTACGTCGTGCTCGGCGACAATCCCAAGTCGGTATAGTTCGTGGCGTTTGCCCCTGTGGTGGCAATCTCCGTCCAAGTGCCCGGGCTACCAGCATTATCGGGCGCTCGCTCGATCCGGAAGCCGGTCTCGTTGCTGGAGTTGTCAATCCATGACAGGTTGATCTGATTCGTCGCAATCGCGGTTGCGGTCAGCCCGGACGGCACGGGGATCGGGTTGACGGTCAGGGCCACCAGACGATTGGTGGTGCCTTTGCCGTTGGTGAGGTTGGTGAACGTGACCGTGTCAGCGTATTGGCCGACCGCCAGACTGTTGGCATTGGAGTTGATAGAGACTGTTACCGTGGCGGCGACATGTACGGCCAAGGTTCCGTTGGTGGCTGAGAGGTTCAGCCAAGGTTGATTCTTGCTCGCCCTCCAAGTCAGGCTCGCGGTGCCGCTGTTGCTCAACGCGTATTGTTGGCTCGACGGACTGAACGGTCCCGCAAGGAAGCCGCTCGATGCCAAGTTATTGGTTGGGGTGACGGAGAGCACGCCTGTGGGTGCGGCGTTCAGCACGGGCGAACCCCATAATCCTAGAATCAGGCTGATACACACGATCAGCCACGTTGAGCTTCTCGCTTTGATCAGGCGCTTCTCCTACCCTACGGAGTGATGAGAAGATCTTACTACCCATTTTCCGCCTCAATTACAAGGCGTTTGTGGTCGACAACTCGAGCCTGCTTCGCAATCGCCTCGGGCGCCAATGCCACGGCACCAGCCGCACACGGTAGCAGCGGGCAAGGTCCGCGTTTTCATCCTCGTTTAATCCGTCCGTCCAGGAACCAATCTCAACACATCTGTTGCGCCAGCCGGATACGGAGTAGCGGAGAAATCTGCAGCCCGGGCTGGCCGTCGTCACCGACAACGATCACAGCTTGCATTGGGGCGATGTTGTACCGGGGCGGGGCACACGTCGCCCATTCATCGACGGGCATCGGCACCGAAGGGGTCAGCCACGTTTTTCAAGTCGGCAATGAGTGTGTAGCGTCCGCACATTGTTCTGTCGTCCCGTCAATTCAGTCCCGGCTGAGGTGCAGTGGCGTACACGCTCGCATCGCGACCGAAATAGTTGTCGTACACGTGCTGGTAAGCCCAGTCCACCCATGCTCGCCCATCTCCAATAGCCGATTTGGGGCGCTAAGGAAGCAAGGCGCTTCCATAGCGATTGGCGGTTTGGTTTTGCTCACTTGATCGTGTTCTTTGCTCACTAACGAGACTAGTAACCGGCTTCCCAAAAACCGGACAATGATCCGGAACTGATAGTCTCTGACCTCGGCAGCACGTCCGGAGTGCAGCCAATTTTCACGACCAATCGCCACTTTGCCCAGCCAGCCTTCGCAAGCAAGTCACACCGCAAGCTTGAACACGGTTACAAAGTCAGCTAATCAAGCATTAAACCCACATTTCCCGGATGAGCTTCACAAGCCGCAGGCAGGGAGCTATAGTTCAGCCCCATAAACAAAGGCTTTCGTCGCTGTTGCGGTAACGGAAAACGGAGAATCCAATGGGTGACGGCAAAAAACAGGCTCTGCGAGTTGGTTTTGATGGGCGTTTGAAGCTGGAATTTCATGGCGCGAACATCACCTCCGATGCGGGCCTGCTGGTGTACCGAGAACTGGATGATGCGCTGGAACTGACCACAAGGAGTGGTGGTCTGTTGGATGATTGGCGCACAGGGAAGAACACACAACACTCGTTGGTGGCGCTGCTGCGCCAGTCGATCTTTAGCCGTCTGGCGGGATACGAAGACACCAACGATGCCGAACGACTCGCGGTCGATCCGACGATGCGGCAGGTGGTGGGTGGGCGAGCCAGTGAACGCAGTGCCGCCTCCACCAGTCAGATGGGTCGCTTCGAGACGGAAGTGTTGACGCAGCCGAGGAATCTGGCGGAGTTGACGAGGTTGTCGGGGATCTGGATTGAGGAGTTACGGGAACGCCAACCCATGCGGGAACTCATTCTGGACATGGATAGTTCAGTCAGCGAAACCTACGGCGAACAAGAAGGCACGGCCTACAACGGGCATTTCGACTGTACTTGCTACCATCCACTGTTCTGCTTCAATCAATTCGGCGACGTGGAACGAGCCCTGTTGCGGGAAGGCAATGTCCATAGTGCTAAAGATTGGCAGGCCGTATTGGAGCCGGTGGCGGCCCGCTATCGCGGCCAGAAGTTGCCGCGCTACTTCCGAGCGGATGCGGCCTTCGCCAACCCGGCGGTGTATGAGTTCTTGGAAGCCGAAGGCTACGGGTACGCCATCCGCCTCCCTGCGAATGACGTGTTGCAACAGGAGATCGAGCCGCTGCTGACTCGGCCTGTGGGACGACCATCCAACGCACCGGTGGTCTGGTATGCGGACTTTTTGTATCAGGCGCAGAGTTGGAAACGCGCCCGCCGCGTCGTGGCCAAGGTCGAGTGGCACAAGGGCGAGTTGTTCCCCCGCGTCGGCTTCATCGTCACCAATCTGAGCCGGTCCGCCAAACAGGTGGTCCGGTTCTACAACCAGCGTGGCACAGCAGAACAGTGGATCAAAGAAGGCAAGAACGCCGTCAACTGGACGCGCCTGTCCTGTCACGACTTTGCAGACAACCAAGTGCGCTTGCAGCTATTTGTGCTGGCGTACAATCTGGGCAACTTTCTGCGGCAGGCCGTGTTGCCCCGAGCGGTGCGGCACTGGACGCTGACGACGTTGCGGGAGAAACTGATCAAGATCGGAGCGAAGGTGGTACGCCATGCACCGCAGGCGATCTTCCAGACGGCAGAGGTGGCGATTCCGCGTGAGTTATTCCGAGCGATTCTGGAGCGGATTGGGTGGCTGCGGTTCCCCACACCGGTATCGGGCTGATGCCCGCTGGGCGAAATAGCGGGAATGCGTGCAGGATGAGGGAAGGATTGGGCCGATGATTGCTCAAAATTCGCTCGATCACCCATTCGCAGGCCAGAACGATGTTCCCGGAGGTAACAATCCGGTCTTGGGATGGAAATAATTAGCTTGCGGACACAATCAGTGAGAATAAAATGACGACCACTGAAATTCAACCCTCCGCGATGGTCGCGGATGTAAGTCATATGGGAAATGTCAGTTAAAGCGTCATGCACTCAAAGGTTCATCATCAGATTCGAGAGGCCCTGCGAACCTCCGTTAACAAGGCTTCAATCGTGATAGCAGGCCAGCCTTTCCGTGACATGAGCTCGTCGATAGCAGATTTGCGTGAACTCGGCGCAAGCCGATTCCTGCTGCTTGGGACGTCGCTGGACGGGAGACGACCTCCGACAGGCGAAGACAATCAGAGTGTTGAATGGAATTGATGTCCACCGCTTACTCATTGGAGTAAGCCACGGATTAGAGTTCGCTTCCAGGAAAAACACTTCGTCATTGGGAGCAATTCTGAAATCGATGACCGCCTCGACACGAGCGGCAGAGGGTAGGGTAAATGCGGCAGCGCCTTCGTTGTCCCGTTGCTGACGGATTTGCGCGGCCCTTGACTCGGCTTCCGGGCGGGTTGGAAACGTCTCGCGGATACGTTCGCCCTTGAGCATACACGCGACTTGCCAGCCAGTCTGTCCGCTGGTATAAGTGAGCTTGTGAATCGGCGGCCAGAGTTTCGTTTTCGTCTTGGCAGTTGTCATGGCAACGGGTTCCTTTCGATGCCTCACTTTGCCATATATTGCCAAGTGCCGTTAAGCCAATTCGCGTAAGTGCTTGCTGGAGGGGTGGCTGAGTGGTCTAAAGCGGCGGTTTGCTAAACCGCTGTACGGGATTAAAGCCTGTACCGAGGGTTCGAATCCCTCCCCCTCCGCCACGTATTTGCCGTATCTCCACTAGGGGGGGATATAGCAGAGGGCAGTGGAGGTCTCGTCCTTGGCGATGTCGATTCTCTCCGTGATTGTCTCGACGATGGCTCGTTTCGCTTCGGGCTCCCAGCTGGGCCAATGCTGGTATAGATCCTGGACTTCCGAAACGACTTCTTCAGCCGAGAGGTTGTTGACCTTGCAGAGGTCAATTTCCGCTTGGACCTTGGGCAAGCTCTCTTCCAGTTGTTTTCTCCGCTCCTCCAATCGCTTATAGAAACGGCCGAAGCCACTGCTGTCCACTTGTCCGTCTTGGTACAGCTTGTAGGTGCGGGCGATTTCCTGCTGAGTCTTTTCCAATTCATGCTCCTGTGTATGGAGCAAATCGATCTTCTCCCTGAGAACTTGGTCCGCGTTGTCGAGACAGGCTCTAATCTCGTCAGCCGCAGTCGGTAGGAATGCGGCTAGCTTGGAAGCAAGTGCTCTGGTCAGAAGCAAGCGCTATCTGAGCGTCAAGTGTGTTACAGTTGACAAAGTCAACATGTTGGTCCGCACGGAGCACGTTTGAGAGAATGAGGAATCCTGAAGATTAAGGAGCTTGACCGACTGTCTGAGGGCACCCACCCTGACAGGGTTCGGTACCGTCGAAGCCCCAATCCCGTTGGATTGGCACGTAAAGATCGTTGACTGTTGGGCCATTTTTCCATTCAACATGATTATCCGTGTATAGAACGTTACGGCCGTCTGCACCATGATTGTCTGCCGAAACAAGATCGGGAGTCAAGAAGCTCGACTGGTTGGCTCGGTCAGCCATCAACATATAGATACCACCCGTGCTGGAACCTTTTTTGGGCAAATTCACGCTCAACCTTGTGATATAGAAATAGCTAAGATTATTCCATTGCATGTTCTGCCACGCTTGATGAGTTGCATCCCCCTGCGCAACGAAGCATGGGGTCATGCCAGTGAAGCCGTCGGGGCCACCGTTCATTCTGTCGCTGGGACAGACGAATATCGCGGTGCTGGGAAGATATTGGTGCTTCACGAGGTACCGGGCGTAGCAGACGAATCCACCCACATTATTCGGTGCGCCCGCAGCGATACCGATTTCGGAACTCAGGCAGACTTTAGCAGGATCGCTCAGGTCTGTGGTCGGAGGACCGGTAGGGAAGACGCCGTGGAAGTCGCCCGCGTAACTGATCATGGCCAAGCCGATTTGGTGCAGATTGTTGATGCATACGGCACGCCGTCCTTTTTCCCTCGCCTTATTGAGAGCGGGAAGGAGCATCCCCGCAAGAATGCCGATAATCGCGATGGTGACCAGTAGTTCGATGAGCGTGAACGCCGTGATTCTCAAGCGTCTGACTCGCCGTGATACCCAACGCTTTATCATTGGTCTGGGTTCTCCTTACGGGGACTCGCCTTGTGCAACCACAACAATCAGGACACAATTATGCAGGGACGTCAAGAAGAAACGTTTGCTGGCATTACTCGACTCTCTATTTTCGGCGGAAGACACCCTGAGGAAACTAGTTGGCGATTGCTTGGAGCGGGAGTGGCGACAATTTCCTGCACGATTGCTAACCTGCGAGGGAGTCAGACGGTACGTCTGTACTTGCAGCGCTCGCCTATGTAGCTACAGGCGAATGATCGCTGGTTGTGGCGCAGTTTGCCACTTGCCGTCGCCCCAGAATGCGGCGTGGCCGCTACCATCCAAGCGTGCCGGTACACCAACGGAACGGAGGGCCGCAACGTAGATTACCTCAAAACCAGCTTCATCGGTAATTTGCCTGAAGCAAATCGCTGGCACTTCGCGGGGCACGTTCGGGACTGTCGCAATCGTCACACGTTCGCGCAAATGTCGCACGACGGTGCTGGCTGCGTCTTCAAGTGATGATTCGTGGCGGATGAGCGGGTAGAATTCCTTCCACAAAGGCCGTCGCCAGTTCAACTGTTCGCCGTCGTTGCCGGTGATAACCGGTGCTAACACGAAATCCCGATACAGTTTGTCGTCCAATTGCCAATTGACAGATTGGCGGTTGTAACCGGCCAATTCGACGTGGTCCAACAAGGTCTCTAACCGTTGTCCGTGCCAGATTGGCTGAGCGGTAAGATACTCAAAATTCGCGCGTTGTTTTGGTTGCACCAAGAATCGCCGGGCTATGGATAGTGTGGTGCTCCTGATGGGAAAATAAGGTGTGGCCACATGAATGGCTGTTTCTGCCAACGCCCACGCTGCGAGCAAAACGGTAACGCAGCGAAACGCGATTTCACCACGACTTAGTTTGGGTTGTTCTGGCGAAACATCCTTGCGAAACCGTAACCAGAACAACCAGCCCACGGCCCATGCCGCAGCCGGAAGCCAAAACAGCCATAGAGGTGAAGCTTCCGCCTGCCACTGCCCTAAGGAGTGATAGTCTTGCCATGCGTCCTTGCCCGCCAAATGCGACAGGCAGTATTCCCCAACACAGCGGAAGACCACTCCGCGTTCTGACGCCATGACAGAGGACGGGCCCCGAATTATTTTTAGCTCTACGGGCAGGCCGCTGGCCTCCAGAATGGAAGCCAGCCGTTTTGTGTCTGCCAATGGAAACACTTCATCTTGATCTCCATGCACAAGCAGAACCGGGCAGTGCAATAATCTCAAGCGGCTGTTGGTTTGCCCAGTTGGCAAGCCGGCGCCACCTGCCTGGACAAGCAGTTGCGGTTGTTGTTCCGGGTGTCGCAGGGCGAAATCAAGCATCCGGTTTGCACCCAAACTGAAACCGATCCAGGCGATAGCATTGGTATTGGCCCATTTTCGCCGGTCAAGATAACGGAGCAAGGCTCCGAATTGTGCTGCGAAAGCCGCCTCATTAGTTTGGTTGTATTCCAGACTGATAGTGGCCAGACCGAGTTCGCCCATCTGCCGTAGCGCTGGGCCATCGTTCAGGAGATTGCCACCTGATTCATGCGCGTAGATGACCACCGGGTATTGGCGCATGGGTTTGGGTAAGACTGCAACACATGGACAGGATTCGTGATTCGAGATTTTTAGTGTGAACCATTTCCGCACAAAGGGATCATGTTCCCTGGCCCATGCCAGCGCGCCCAGGAAAAGCAGCGCAACCAGCAGCGGAATGAAACCGACAAATGGCCGCGATACAACGCCACGGCGGCGTCGGCGCGCTTGCTTTGATCTCTCGATGTTTTCTTGTTGAGGGATCATTTGGCACTGCCGGTTGACAAATCCCGTCGGCCCAATTCAATCAAGATCCAGAATGTTGCGGCAGTGGGCAGTTTGAACAGACCGCCATCGAACCAGAAGCCGACGAGAAGCACGATTGCGCCAGCACGACACGTCGCTTGCAGTGCATCCAAAGTCCAAAGCCCAGAATTGGGCATTGGTGAAGAGTTCTCTGGCACCAGGTTCTTAGTTTCCAATTCCCGCGGCCTGCTTCTCAGGCAGAGCCAGATATACATTCCAAAACAAAGGAGCGCGGGAATACCCAGCGTCGCCCCAAGCACCAGATAATCATTCAATCCAATGGCCGCGCTTCCGGGGACTCCTGGCGGGAAATAATACTGCTCATAGAGACGCTCCGGCTGGTTCCAGCCTGCGCTAAAAAATGGATGTTCCGCCGTGATTTGGAGGGCGCATATCCAAGCGGCGATACGATCGCGCCAGGTAAAATCCGACCTGTTGATCACTGAAAACGCCCGTCGCGCCGGATACCACTCCGTGGCCCGATAATGCCAAAAGATCAACGCGATGATTGAAACCGTGGCGACACCCAGAGAAAACAAATTCGCACGAAACCATCGACTGTATTTTGCCCCACGCTCCTTGATCCCTTGAACCGCCAAATACATCAACCCGACTATTGTTCCACACCACGCACCACGACTGTAACTGTGCAGCAGCCCGCGCCCCATTAAACCAGCCGAAACAAGACACACAATCACGAGAGCGGCTTTCCACCACCTTCGATGTCCTTTCCGCCTTCCAGCATCTGACTTACTGGAAACCAACAACTCGAAATTCAACATGGTGCTCCCTACAGCGAGCACAATTCCCGGCCCCATAAGTAACCCAAAAATGTTCGGGTTGTCCCACGGACCCGTCCAGCGCGTATAACCGCGATATCCAAAAGTCGGCCCCCATTCGGGGGGCCATAGTGAGGCAGCAACCAGAGACACTACGAGGGTGGCTACAATCAAGCGGCCCACACTTCCGGCATAACCGCGGTGCTGTCGCCGTGCTGACCACACTGTTGCTCCAACGCCGAGCACCGCACCCGATAGCAACATCAAGGCTTGGGTTGATTGTGCGGCATCAGAATAGTGGAACGCGTAAGCGAGCGTTCCAAGAAACAATACGCCAGTCAGCCACAAACTTGAGTTGGTTACCCTCCAGAAGATGTTCAAACTTGCGCGGAACCGAAGCATGAGAAAGACCAAAAAGTTCACTCCAAGCCATAGAACAACCATCCATTGTGTTCCCGAATTCCGAAGAGTATAACCTGCCTCGCGCAAAACAGCATCAGCAAGACTACCAGAGTGAAGCAGGAAGCTATCAGCAAACAAAGACAAGCCCTGGGCCACTCCCGTCTGCCCTGCTGCAAAAAGAACGCTAACCTTGTTCGCGATCATGCCGCC
>JBGOTY010000011.1:0-22144 GCA_041476745.1 Verrucomicrobiia bacterium
CACGCATTTCGTTTTGTGGACGTGCTGCTGACCAACTTCCACCTGCCGCGCTCAACACTGCTGATGCTGGTGAGCGCGTTTGCCTCACGGGAGTTGATCTTGAAGGCGTACGAAGAGGCAGCGCGCGAACGTTACCGTTTCTTCAGTTATGGCGACTGTATGCTAATTCTGTGAGCGGTTCATCCAGTGGCGTAACCGGGTCGATGAAGATCCAGCAGACGGCACCAATCAGGTACACGGCGGCGGCAACCCAGAACGCGATGACCCAGTTGTTGCCGGTGTGCTTGAGGATTTGAGCGACCGCGATCGGGCAGAGGGTGCCGCCAACCTGGCCCAGCATGTTCATGCTACCGGAAAGCGAGCCCGCGAAACGTCCGCCGATGTCCATGCAGGTTCCCCAGGCAACCGGCATCGCGAGGTCATTGGCGAAACTGGCCAGGCCCAGCGCAACCATGGCAAGCGTCGGGCTGGCAATACGTGTGGAGAACACGATCATCACCGCCGCGCCGGCCAAGCCGGTGCAGGCCAATGTGCGCCGGGCGCGCGCGGTGCTGCCCAGCCATTTTGCAGCAGGCCCGGCGACCAGACCGCTGAACAAGCTGCCGAGTCCGCCGATCAACAGCGGCAAGCCCGCCAATACCGCCCCCTTGGTCAGGCTCACGCCGCGCGCCTCGCGCAGATACGTTGGCAGCCACGTAATGTAGAAGTACCAGCCGTAGTTCATGCAGAAAAATGGCAACCACAAAAGCCAGATGTTCGGGTTCGTGAGAAACCGTTTCCATGGCACGTCATCCTGACCGGGCGCGTTGTGCTCGGCGCCGTCCAGCAACGCCAATTCTTCGGCCGCCATCGACGGATGCTCGCGCGGGTTGTCGCGGAACCAGCGATAGAAAACGACCGCCCACACCACGCCGAGCATGCCGAACATTCCGAACGCCCACCGCCAACTGACAAACTGTAAGACCCACACCACCACCAGTGGCGTCAACGCCCCGCCCCAGCGGGCACTCAACCACATCAGCCCCTGCGCCCGCACCCGCTCGTGCTTTGGCAGCCAGATGGTGAACGCCTTCGTGATGTTCGGGAAACACCCCGCCTCACCCGCGCCGAAAAGGAACCGGCACACGATCATCGACGTCCAATTCCACGCCCAGCCCGTCGCTGCCGTGAAGACCGACCACATCAGCACCACGCGCATCAGCATCCGCCGCGGCCCGAACTTGTCCCCGAGCCACCCGCACGGTATCTCGAAGAGGCCGTACGCCAGCGTGAACGCCGCGAACACGAGGCTCATGTCCTCCTTGCTGAACTTGAGATCGCGCTGGATGTCACCCGACGCCTGTGAAATGCAGACGCGATCCACGTACGTGATGATGGCGAGCGCGATCGCAAACACGATCACCCACTGCCGGGTCCCGTGCGTAGTGTTTAACTTGTTTATTGATTTTGTTGGCGGCATTCCGCGTCTGTGAGTTATCCCGACTGTATGCTAATTCTCTGACGCCTTGGGCCAGATCAGCGAGGCGATGACGGACAACACCAGGATGGAGGCCACCACGCCGAGCGCGATGCCGATCGGGATTTCAACGAAGTGTCCGAGAAGCATCTTTACGCCGACAAAAACAAGGATGGCCGACAACCCATAATGCAGGTGGTGGAACAAATCCATCACGCCCTTCAAGGCAAAGAACATCGCGCGCAGCCCGAGGATGGCGAAGACGTTGGACGTGTAGACGATGAACCGGTCCCGCGTAATGGCCAGCACCGCGGGAATTGAGTCCACGGCAAAAATCAAATCCGTCGTCTCCACCACCAACAAAACCAGCAGGAGCGGCGTCGCGAACGTCCGTCCGTCGCGTCGCACCAGGAACTTGCTGCCCTCGTATTCCGTCGTCACGGGCATGAGCTTGCGAAATAGTTTCAAGACAGGATTTTGGTTGGGGTCGATTTTCTGTTCCTTTTCCAGGGCCATTTTCACGCCGCTGAAGATCAGGATGGCGCCGAAGATGTAGATGACGGCCTCAAAGCGCTCAAGCAGCGCTACTCCTGCCACAATAAAAATGGCGCGGAGAACCATTGCCCCGAGGATGCCCCAAAAAAGCACGCCGTGCTGGAGACGTGTCGGCACGGCGAAGTAGGAAAAGATCAACAGGAACACGAACAGATTGTCGACACTCAGGGATTCCTCGATGATGTAGCCAGTCAGGAACTGCAGAGCCGTGCCCGTGCCGCGCTTGTAGGCGACCAGCGCGGCAAACGCCAGGGCCAGCCCGATCCACACGGCGCTCCACGCGACCGCTTCCTTGAACTTGATCTCATGTTTCCGGCGGTGAACCACGCCGAGATCGAGCGCCAGCATCGCCAGCACAAAAGCATTGAACAAAACCCACTTCCAGATCGATCCCGGCATAGAAGCAGATTGTGCAAGCCGTCATCGGTCACGTCAACCGAAACCGGTCCGCGTCCGTCCGGGCTGGACTGCGCACGGTGGTTTGTTATGCTCGCGGCGAAGGACGGAGGCGCGCGTGGCGAACAAGAAACCAGCGATTTGGATTGCGGTCGTGTTGATGGCGGGGATTGCGGTGACGCTCTGGCTGCTGTCGCAGCATCAAATGGAAACGCGCTCCGTTTCGGGCACCGTGGAAGTGGACGAGGTGCACGTCGCGTCCCGTTACGGCGGGCGGGTCGAGACGATCCATGCGCAAGAAGGCGACGCGCTGACCAACCAGCAAGCCGTTATCGATCTCGACACCGCCGAACTGCAGGCCCGGCGCGATTACAACGCCGCGGTGCTCGAAGAACTCGAACACGGGCCGCGGCCCGCCGAAATCGACGCGGCGAAGCACGATTGGGAGTCGCTCGCCGCGCAATTCGAATTCGCCAAAGCGGAATCGAAGCGCGCCGAGGAGTTGTTCGCGCAGAAAGTCAACTCGGCGACCGAAGTTGAAGACGCCACCAGCCGGGCCCGCACGCTGCAACAGAGCACCGACGCCGCCAGGAGGCGCTACGATTTGCTTGCGGAAGGCACACGGCCCGAGCGGATCACCCAGGCGCGTGCGCAACTGGCCGAGATGGACGCGCAATTGCGCGAGAGGCGGATCGTCGCCCCCGGCGACAGCGTGCTCGAAGTCTTGAGCGTGAAAGTGGGCGACGTGCTGGCCGCCAATCGGGAAGTGGCGACGCTGCTCTACACGCAGCACCTGTGGGTGCGGGTGTATGTCCCCGAGGCATGGCTGGGTCTCATCCAACTGGGGCAGCCGGTGAAGGTGCATACTGATTCCTCCAAAGAAGAATTCACCGGCACCATCGAACAGATCAATCGCGCCGCGGAGTTTACGCCGCGCAACGTCCAGACCGTCGAAGACCGCGTGCGCCAGGTGTTCGGTGTGAAAATCCGTTTGCCCAGTGACACTAACAAATTACGCGCCGGAATGGCGGTCGATGTTTCCTTCCCCGATGTCCCGCTGTTCCCCAAGTGAACGAACCAACCAAAAACGCGATGAAGGATCCCTGGCAATCAATGGGCGTTGGCGCGGCTTTGATCATTTTGGTGACGATCATCGTGTACCTCCCGGCCCTGCGTGGCGGGTTTGTCTGGGATGATTACACCCTGATCACTGAAAACCGATTGATCAAGGCGAGCGACGGACTCCATCGGTTCTGGTTTACCACGGAAGCGCCAGATTACTATCCGCTGACCTGGAGTTCCTGGTGGCTGCAGTGGCGGTTATGGGGCGGGAACGCTGCTGGATACCACGCGGTCAATGTACTCTTGCACTCAGTCAATGCCATTGCGGTGTGGACTCTCCTGCGGCGTTTGGCGATCCCGGGGGCGTGGTTGACGGCGCTGGTGTTTGCCATTCATCCCGTGAATGTAGCCACCGTGGCGTGGATCAGCGAACAGAAGAACACGCTGTCGATGTTCTTTTTCTTGATGACGATTCTGCTGTACTTGAAGTTCGATGAAGAAAGTCGGTGGCGCTGGCTCGGTTTTTCCCTGGTGGCCTTTCTGTTGGCCCTGCTCGCGAAGTCCGCGGTCGTCATGCTACCGGTGGTGCTGCTGGGTTGTGTCTGGTGGCAGCACGGCCGGGTGCGAGGGAAAGACGTCCTTTGTATCGGACCTTTCTTTGTTCTTTCGTTGGGCCTGGGATTGGCGACGATCTGGTTTCAGTATCATCGCGTATTGAAGGGAGGCACCATCCGGGCTGATGGCTTTCTTTCCCGTCTGACCACGGCTGGTTGCGCGCCATGGTTTTACTTGTACAAGGTGTTCCTACCGTTTGACCTGAACGCAGTTTACCCGAGGTGGGACATCAATCCGTCCCGCTGGATTTCCTATACACCGGGAATTATCCTGGTTGGTTGCTTCACGCTTTTCTGGCGGAAGCCCCAGACGCGGGGACGGCCGCTATTATTCGGGCTGGGGTATTTTGTGGCCATGCTCTTTCCGGTCCTGGGATTTTTCGATCAAGACTTCTATCAGTACTCGTTTGTGGCCGATCCCTGGCAATACTACTCGATCGTGGGAGCCATCGGCCTGGCGGTGGCCGCCGCGATGGCCATCGGTCGTCGTCTGGGCAGTCAGCAGCAATCCTGGGGAGCGGTGGCAGGACTGGCTGTCCTGCTGGTGCTGGGATCAGCCACTTGGGAACGGGCCAATGTTTATGGATCCGAAGAAACGCTCTGGCAGGATACCGTCAGCAAGAATCCGCAGGCCTGGGTGGCGCATTATAACCTGGGGACCTGGCTGTTGCAGGCGGGGAGATTTGACAAAGCCATCGTGCAGTTCCGGGACGCGGCGCACCTCCGACCTGATCTCGCCAAGGTGCACAGCAACCTCGGGATTGCCCTCGCCCAGGCTGACAAACTTCCAGAAGCCATCGAGCAATTTCAACAGGCGCTCCAGATTGATCCCAACCTGTTCGAGGTGCACAGCAACCTGGGGCATGCGCTGATCCTTGTTGGCAAGGCGCCGGAGGCGATGAGGCATTGGGAGCAGGCACTGCGGATCCGGCCCGATTCCGCCGAGGTACACTACGATTTGGGGCTGGCCCTGGAGCGAACGGGACGGCGGGAGGATGCCAGCGAACACTACAAGCAGGCGTTAAAACTCAAACCTGACATGGTCGATGCGCAGAATGCACTGGCGCGACTGCGGGCCGGTCAGCCATGATCTAATTGACCACCATGCCGGCGAACGCAATGATCCAGTGCGAGAACCTGACGAAGCGGTTCGGTGATTTCACCGCCGTTGACCGGGTTACGTTCTCCGTCGAGAAGCAATCCATCTTCGGCTTCCTCGGCCCGAACGGGTCCGGAAAATCCACCGTCATCCGCATGCTCTGCGGCATCCTGGAGCCGACCGAAGGCATGGGCCGCATCGCCGGTCATGATGTTTCGCGCGCCACGGACGCGATCAAAGGCTCACTCGGCTACATGTCCCAGCGGTTTTCGCTGTACGACGAATTGACGGCGAACGAGAACCTGCAGTTTTACGCGCGGTTGTACGGCCTGCGCGGCGCGGCGATGAAAAAGCGCCGGGACGAACTGATCGCGCTCACGCACCTCGAACCGTATATCGACCGGCGGGCCGGGCAGCTATCCGGGGGCTGGAAACAGCGGCTCGCGATGGCCTGCGCGCTGGTCCACAGCCCGACGGTCCTCTTTCTCGATGAGCCGACCGCTGGTATTGACCCGGTGGCACGCCGCGAGTTGTGGGATTTGCTCTTTGAGCTGTCGAGCGGCGGCATGACCTTGTTCGTGACGACCCATTATATGGATGAAGCGGAACGCTGCACGCACGTCGGCTACATTTATATGTCGAAACTTGTGGTCTGTGGCGCGCCGGATGACTTGAAGCAGTTGCCGGTCGTGAATCCGCCGGGTACGAAGCGGCTCGACGTCACCTGCGACCACGTGACCGTCGGCCTGCGGGCGGTGCGCAAGCTCGAAGGGGTCCGCGCCTCGACGGTGTTCGGCCAGTCGATGCACTTCCTGGTCGAAGAATCAATGCCGGAACAATTGATCCGCGACGCACTCGGCAATGCCGGGATTCACCAGGTGGATATCCGACCGATCGGGCCGTCGCTGGAAGATGTGTTCGTGGCGCTGACGAGGCAATACGCGGGAGGTCCAGCATGACATTCCAGATGCCGAAGTTTCTGCGCGGTTTTCGGGCGATCCTTTACAAGGAGTTCATCGTCATCTTCCGCGACCGCACGACGCTGTTCTTCATGTTTTTCCCGCCTCTGCTGCAAATCATCGCGTTCGGGTTCGCACTCGACAACGACGTGAAACACATGGCGATGGCAGTGTACGACGAAGACCGAACCGCGGACAGCCGGCAACTCGTGGATGCTTTTGTGAACACGCAAACCTTTCGCGTTGTGAAGCGAGTGGACAGCCTCGCGGAGTTGGAGTCGATGGTGCGCCGCGGCCGGGCCTATGCCGGACTGGAGATTCCGCCTGATTTCACCCGGAAACTTCACGCGGGACAGAAGGCCGACGTACAGGTGCTCATCGACGGGTCGAACTCCACGACAGCGTTGCAGGCGCTGAACACGGCACTGGGCGTGGCGTTCCAACAATCCGTCGGGATTTTGCTGGGCGAAACAAACCGGCGCGAACTGCCTGTGGAAGTGCGCCCGCAAGTGCTCTACAATCCATCGATGCGGGCGCCGAACTTCTTTGTTCCCGGTGTCATCGGCACCGCGCTCCAGATTGCGACGGTGTTCGCGGCGGCAATGTCGATCGTGCGGGAACGCGAAAGGGGCACACTGGAACAGCTTCTGGTCAGTCCCATGTCCCGGTGGGGGCTGATGCTCGGCAAGATCGTCCCGTACCTGTGTGTGTCGATGACCATGGCCACGTTCTTGTTCGTGATCCTGCGCTGGGTGTTTTTCGTGCCGATCCGCGGCAGCCTGCTCATGCTGTTTGGCGCCGCGTTTCTGTACATCTTCGCGTTGCTGAGCCTCGGGCTGCTGGTGTCCACAGTGGCGCAGAGCCAGAATGAGGCGCTACAGATGAGCATGACGGTGTTGTTGCCTTCGATTTTCTTTTCGGGATTCATTTTTCCCCGCGAGACGATGCCGGCGATTTTCTACGCCCTCAGCACAATACTGCCGGCGACTTATTTTATTGAGTTGATGCGGGCGATCATCCTGCGCGGCGCGAGCTTTCTGGAATTCTGGCGGCACCTCCTCATTCTCGCCGTGATGGGTGGCGTGCTCTTTTCGTTGTGCGCGCTGCGGTTCAAACACAAGATCGCCTGAGTCCGCGACAGCTCGGCAAGCGCTGAGAGTAGTTTCCGATGCTTCATCTTGCAGATGAAGTTTCCGTAGTCATACCGTCTTCCTTGAAACTCGCGGGTCGTAGTTGATAAATGGTCATCAAACTACGCAACGGCATGGTCCCTTGGGGAGTCGTAAGATTGAACTCCTGGTGTCCAATCCGTGTGAGCTCCCGATCCAAAACGATCCAAGGTGGCACTTCGCTGCGACTCGGATACAGTCTGGCCAATAAAGTCGGTTGCGCATCCTCGATACTCGTGCTCGCCGTCATGATGTAATTGAACCGGGCCGGCAACAGGTCACTACCAGAAACGATAGCGTGGGTTAACCCGCGTTTCTCTGCAATCTGCCGCGCCACCATGTCGCCGTGGTCCGTGAAAAATGCGGTCGCGTCGTGCAATCCCGGCACGTTCTCCCAGTAAAGTGACGTGACTGTTTGGATTCCCCCAAAATAGTAGAGCACTGGCGCCAGACTCGGTTCGCAAATCACCCGCATTGGTTTGCCGTGACTTCCATCTCTCAATCCCTCAGCGAGATACTTGTCCATGGCGGCATTGATGAACTCCGGCTTGATCGTCCTTCCCTGGCAGGTTTCGACGACGTCGGTGAATTCGCGAGCGATGAAAACCGCCGCTTGGATTAGGACCAAACTGCTGAGTACGACCCCAACGACTACGGTACGTTTCGCGGCGGGTTTGTCGAGAATGTTTCGCCATGCGATATGTCCCACGATGATCATCAACCAAGTACTCGCGGCTGCATACCATCCCGCCCACCTAACCTGCCAGAGGAGCAGCAATAAGAAGAAAAGGCACAGGAAGAACGAAATCCATAAGGCGGCCCACTCATAGAGGCGTGTCCAGCGAGGCCCAGCCACAGCCAATGCTCCCAGCGGAAACAACAGGAGCAATCCATACCATTTGAAAAGCGATTCCGCTATGGGCATCCCCGTATTGAAGTTTGCATACGTGTGGAATTCGGCGATGAAATTGTGCAGCCGCGACATTTGACCGTCCCGCAAGTTGTGCCATTGGGCCGGGCCGAATAGGATCAGAACTGGCACCAACGCGACGCCCCCGGTCAGCGCCAAAAGTTTGAGACGGTCGAGAAGATCCCTCTTGTGATCCCTGGATCGCCATCGGGTAAGTTGCACCATCAACTCGCCGATGCATACAATCGTAACAATATAGAGGGGGTTGTTCACCTCCAGCCGCATGGCCATGTGGGAGGGGAAATACTCCATCAGGTAAGCTGCTGTCGCGATTGCGGACGCCCAGATTTCCCAGACCCGCCACAACTCGGCGACATAATCAGTATCCCCGTCAGTGAGTTGCGCCGGCATGAAAAATACCAGAAGGACTCCACCGATCACGATTGCGCCGATGGTGAAACACTCGACGGTCGCGCCGATCCACAATCCCAACCCCGTAAAAACCCCTGCGGCCGCAAAGTATCCCCGCGCCTGCCGGGCGTCCATAAGTTGAAGGGGTTTGAAGAACTTCATGGCGTGATCAGAGTCTTCAGCCGGCACCTCCGTTCGCTGCTTCCTGACCCATCCCAAGCCGCCAAGCACCAGACACAACACCGACCCAAAGCTAAAGGCCAGATGAAGACCGTGATGCCCGGGGCGAAATGGCTGAAACGCCCAGCCAATATCCGGCAACGATGCAAACGTAAGCGCAAAAAATGTCCCAGCCACTACACCCGCGCGCCTTGAGATCAACCAGGAAAAGCCGATAATCGACAGCACAAGAAGTGAAGGGTTAACCCAGATGGCCGCGCCCTCAATCGCTGCCGGAAAAGGTTCGCCAGTCACCAGACGACGGACATATCCAAACCCGACCAGCAGCCATGCGACGGGCTGGCTCCAATGAACTTCTCGGCCGTATGGCACGTTGTCGGCGTAGGTGTACCTAACGCGCCAATCGCCCGTGACCACGATCTGCTGCGCGAAGGTGACCCAATAATACGAATCGCCGTCGAGAAAGACTCGCCGATTGCTCTCCGGTGCCGCTGGCGGCGTCACTTTCGGGTGCAGCATGTGATCAAACGCACGTACTGCCCGGTCCCATTCGTATGCGCGACCAAAAACGACTACTGCGACCACCGCGCACGTGAGGACGTACACCCGCCACGGGTTTCCAATGAATTTGCCAACTGACCAGGTCGCCGGTCCCATCTTGATGAAGCTACTCTGAAACCGGGTTCCCACACAAGCACAGGCAGAGTCCACCGTAGACAGTTCGACGAGGTTTCAGATGATTTAAGAGCCGCATGCTTGAGTCTTGTCCCTCCACTGGTCCTACCCGCCTCTGCTTTGATGAACGCATGGGCTTCCGTACATTAGATGACCGCGAGCGTCTTTGCTGATTCCGTCTCTCGTTGGAACCCATCCGACTCATCCTCGCCGTGATGGGTGGCGTGCTCTTTTCGTTGTGCGCGCTGCGGTTCAAACACAAGATCGCCTAGGCGTGTCTCGCGACTGCCGCGCGTTTTTCCAGGTAGGCCTTGACCGTGCGACGGTCCAGTTTGGTCCGGCGCGCGACTTCTTCGTAAGTGCCGTGGCGTTCATAGAGCAACTGGCAATAACCCGAGAGGACGGCGTCGGCGTCGAGGGTCCCGTGTTCCACACCGGCGACCAACTGTGACCGCAAGTCCGGCGCGACGGCCTTGTGGTCGCCGGCGTAATGCCGGGTCAGCAGGATGCGGCGGACGGCCTGTTCGAGTTCGCGCACGTTGCCCGGCCACGGGTAATTCCGGCCAAGCCCGGTGTCGAGGGCGGCCTGCACCATTCCGACGGCCTCGGGCGAAGTTTCGCCGGTGAGGCGCAGGACCAGATGGGCGACCAGATCGTCCAGTTCCCGAGTGTCTTCGGCAATCCGCTGGCGTAGTGGCGGCACGGTAATGACATCCGAGCAGAGACGGTAATAAAAATCGTCGCGGAACTGGCCCGTGGCGCGCAGTTGATCGAGCGGACGGTTGGTGGCGGCGATGACACGTCCGCGGAAACGCTCTTTTTCATGGCTGCCGACCGGCGAGAAGGTGCGCTCCTGCAGTACCTGGAGCAGTTTGATTTGCACGGGAATCGTGGCGTCACCAATCTCATCGAGGAAAATTGCGCCGTGCGGGCTGCAGCGCGCCAGGACGCCTTCGTGTTCCTCCACCGCGCCCGTAAAGGCACCTTTCTTGTGGCCGAACAATTCGGATTCGATCAGGGTTTCCGGGAACTGCGACAGGTTCAGTGAGACAAAACCGCGCGTGAAGCTTTCCGCGAAGCAATCCCGCTTCTCGTCGAAGGGGATGAATCCCGAGCGACCGATGGCGGCCGCGGCCGCGCCCTTGCCCGTGCCGGTCTCGCCGAGCAGCATGGTTGAAAAATCCTCCATGCGGTTCCACAAATAGCGCTCGTACCAGCGAATGTTGTGGGTGAAGACGTTGTTCCAGAGATGGAGCCGCAGTTGCTGCATGCAGGGACTGCGGCCGATGAGGCCGCGGTCGATGAAATAATAGGCACGGCGGACCTGGTAGAAGATGGCGAAGTACCGGCGGGCCTCCGCCGCTTCGAAACCGCGGCGACTGAAAAGCGCCAGCGCCTTGGAGGCGAACGGGACACCGACAGCGCGGTCACCCGCCGCCATCTGGTCGGTGATGAGTTGATCAAAGCCGGACAGAAAGCGATGGTAAATTTCGTAGAGAAATGCGTACTGCAGCAGCTCGCGGTCCTCGCCCGCAACCTGTTTGAGGTTCGTCACGCCCGCCGCGTTCAGAGCGTGGAGGTGATCATTCCAGCGCGCCACCATCAGCCTGACCTGTTCTTCCTCCGTCACTGACGCATCGCAATTCGCAATTCGGCGCTGCTGGACGGCATATTCGTCGCTGAAGGGATTGATGAACGAGGTTTGGGAGACAATCTGCAGAAACTCGCGGCTGGTAGCTGGAAGTTGCTTCGTTGGCATACATTAAATGTATATATCATATACATTATATGTCTATCACGAAGTGCAAAGAAGAGTCCGTAATATATAGATATTATTCTGCCGGAGTTACTTGCGACTTGGCGCCTCTTCTGGCACGGGCCACGCGTATGGGCAATGACAGAGGCAAACATGAACATACTCAAACGAGTCCCAAGTTACCTGGCAGCCCTTGCCGCCATCGCCGTTATCGCCCTGCCCGTCACGGGTGGGCCGCGTGGCTGGCATGACCGGATGAACGATCCAACCGTGTTCCTGATGGCGCTGACCTTCGCCGGCACCGCGCTGGTGCTCTGGCCGCTGGGAACCAACAACGCGGTTCAACACTAGGAGAAGCAAACCATGAAACGAATCACTCTCATCGTGACCGCCGCCGTTGCCGCATTGGCCGTCGGCTGCGCAACGCAGCGTGTCCAGCGGGCGAGCATTGTCGATTTTCTGTACCCGAACAAGGAACGTCCCGTTGAAACGGCGACGATCCCGACGTTGTCGTTGCCGATGGACGTCGGCATCGTTTTCGTGCCGGAAAAATTGGCGTACCAGGAATCGGCATTGACCGAAAAGGAAAAGATCGCGCTGATGGAACGTGTCGGAGCGCAGTTCAAGGCGTATCCCTTCATTCGTTCGGTGAATCCGATTCCGACGCAATACCTGCGGCCCGGGGGAGGCTTTCCCAACCTCGAACAGGTCGGTACGATGTTTGGAGTGGATGTGATTGTCGTGCTGTCCTACGACCAGGCGCAGTTTACGGATCAGCAACAACTTGCGGCACTCTCCTACTGGACGCTGGTGGGCGCGTACGTGGTACCCGCGGAACGCAACACGACGCACACCATGATCGACGCCGCGGTGTATCACCTACCGAGCCACAAGATGCTGTTTCGGGCGCCCGGCATCAGCCGGGTCCAGCGCCATTCCACGCCAGTAGATCTGGTGGCGGCGTTGCGAGAGGATGAGCACCAAGGGTTTACGAAGGCGAGTGATGACCTTGCGGTTAACCTCAAACAACAACTCGATGTGTTTCGTGAGAAAGCGCACAAGGCGCCGGACGAATACAAGGTTGTTGCCAAGACAGGGTACGATCTCAAGGCGGTCGGCGAACTCGATGGCGTAACATTGCTGTTGCTGGCTGTCCTTGCTGGAGGAACCTGCTTGTGCGTCCGCGATCAAAATTCCCGTGGCTGACGCTGGCGATGATCGGGCTCGCGATGGTGGCGAGCGCGGTTCCGGCGCTGTCGCGCTGGTTGGTGTTCGACCGCGCCGCCATCATCGGCGGCCAATGGTGGCGGCTGATTACCGGCAACTGGGTGCATTTTTCGACCGACCACCTGTTGGCGGATGCGGTCGCCGTGGGAGTGGCGGGGATCCTCATTGAGCGACAAGAGGGGATGCGTTTGTCTTGCGTGTACGCGGCAGCAGCGGCCGGGGTGGGGTTGGCTGTGTTCTTCCTCGCGCCGGGGGTTGCTGAATATGGCGGACTATCCGGAGTGGCTTGCGGCGCTGTCGCGTATCTCGCGCTCAACGAAATCAAGCGATCCAGCGCACGTCGCTGGCCTCCCGTTCTGGTTTTGGTGCTGCTCGTTGTAAAGGTGGGATGGGAGTACGCCACCGGCCGCGCGCTGTTTGTGAGTACGCACGGCGACATGATGGTCCTGCCGCTGGCCCATGCGGCTGGTCTGGTGAGCGGCTTCGGATATTGGGCGGTCTCGATCGTCCGACGACGGGCTGACGCGCCAATAACTGAAAGGGGTGATATCCGTTGGAAGACAACAATGCGATGCGTCAGCCACATCGGGGAGGGGCGGGCATAGTGCCCGCCCCTAAAACCTGGAGAAGAGCGGCGGGAAGGTTTTGCCCATAATTCGCATCGAATTGGGTCAAAACCATGATTGTTTTGAGCGCAGGCGCCCTGCCTGGCCTGCAGGCGAGTGGATCGTGACCTAAAGGTGGCGCGCACTCCCCACATTTGTCATTTTCCTGTCCTACAGTCAAAAAGCTTGCAAAACACGAATAAGAGCCGACTTTTTGGCTCTTTCCCATCTTTCACGTCGAGATGCGTTTTTGTTCTTGCATCGCGGACAAGAAAGGCTAATAATTATTGACTAGTATGAGGCAATAGGTGCTACAGAATGGTGTTTAATGTAAGGACAGCCACCCGGCATGAGAGATGTTCTGTTCAGGGGTGGAAAGGAGAACTGTGAAGAGGCGCAAGATGATTACGATTTGGTTTGAAAGGAAGGCCCGACGGGCCTTCACACTCATCGAGTTGCTGGTGGTCATTGCCATTATCGGCATCTTGGCGGCAATGCTGTTGCCGGCGCTGAACAAGGCCAGAGAAAAGGCCAACGCCGTATCCTGCCTGGGCAACATGCGCCAATGGGGATTTGCGTTGGGCATGTATGCCGATGACTGGAACGATTACATGCCGTATGAGGGGGACAGCTCTAACCCCATCGACGCCGGTTTCGACCTGGGTGCCTGGTACAATATTCTTACGGGTTACATTGGCAGCCCATCCCTGGCAAGTCTGTACGATTCGGTCCCGCCGAGGATTCCTTTACCGCTGGCGAAGTCGATCTACATCTGCCCCAGCGTAAGGGCCCCGGCTGCGGGGTTTGCCCTCCCGCCGACCGTAACGAAACCATACTTTGGTTATGCGATGAATCGCGTGCTGACCGGAGCGATGGGCAAAGTTTACAAGCGCAGCAAATGCGAGAAGCCCAGCGAGACGATCTTCCTCAGCGAAAGTGAGAATAATTATTTTTCCTTCACCGACGGCGAGTATATCGGAGTTACGCCCCCGGTAACCATTGTTCCGCCACGGCACTCGGGGGGCATGAATTTCGTGTTCGTAGATGGACACGCGCAGTGGATTAACCAACCCGAATTTACCCGGAACCACACCGAGGCGAATAACGCGGACAGCGAATGGGCCAAAAAGCGCACAGTTTACTGGTTTCCGTGCGGCGACCCCGACACGTGCAATAAGATCTGATTCACGCCTGCGCGCTGCCGATTATGCCAAATTCCGAAATTTGAGATTACGAAATGTCAGCAAAAGGGTAAGCTAGGAACAAAGGGAAGACAATGAAGACAATCATCAGATCAACCATTATTTTGGCAGCCATCGCTCTCGGAACGGGTGCGTTGGCGAGCTCATTCACGGCAGGCAACCTCGTCATTTATCGCGTAGGCGGCGACGCGAGTGCGGCCACTGGGGCTGCGCTAACGAACCGAGGCAATTTTGTGTGGCTCGACGAGTACACAACGGACGGGGTAACCCGTGTTCAATCGATCATGATGCCGACCAACTACTTCGGCGCCAACAGTCCACTGATCAGCCCCGGTAGTGCCTTCGGGAATGGTTTGATCACCCGCTCCGTAGACGGCCGTTTCATTCTCATCTGCGGTTACGGTGCCAAAACGAACCAATTCACTTTCTCTCTGCAATCAGCCTTTGGCACAGAGGCGCCGCGTGTCATCGGGTTGGTGGACGGCAATGGCCGCATTGACACGACGACCACCCAGACAAACAGGTTCGTTGATGGCGAGGAACTGCGCGCCGCGACCAGCACCGATGGCACCAATCTTTGGTTCTCCGGCAGTGCCAGCGGCGCTCGCTATACGCTGCGCGGATCTGCCGTGGCGACAAACCTCCCAAGCATTGGCAACATCCGGCAAATCAACATCTTCAACAACCAGCTCTACTTCACTACGGTTAACAGCTCCACTAACATCAACGTCATTACCAATAATGTCCCCAATACGCTACCGACGGACTCGAACAACGTCGTATTTGCGGGTCTTGCCGGCGTGACCAACAGCGTGCCGTTTTTCACCTCTCCAGAGTCGTTTGTTTTCTTCAAGCTGAACGCCGGGGGATCCGATCCACTCGATACACTCTATATTTCCGACTCTGGCACCAACAGCTCCAGCGGCCGCGTGCTGAAGTTTTCCCTGGTCGGCACTACCTGGTCCAACGACGGCTCCATTAGGGCGAGCGGCGCGGTCGGCTTGGCGGGGCAAACTCGAATTACCGGCAGCACCACCAACGTGGATCTCTGGATCATGCAAAATGTCGGCAGTATATCCGGCAATGATAACCTGTTGTTCGCCACCGACTCGAGCGGTTACCACGGGATCGCCACCGGCAACGCCAACATCAACGTCCTCCTGACTTCGGCTAGCAAAGTGTCCTTACGTGGCGTCGCGTTTGCCCCGGTCGGAGTGGAGACGTTCCCCACTGGCCCCCAGAATCTTTCCGTCGGGCCGATACTGGACTTCCTATCCACCGGGTCCAGCGGCTGTTCAGCCACGGAAACGGACACGTACTCGGTCGCCAACTTCGGCACCGGCACAATGACCTGGCAGGCGAATTGTGCCACCAACTGGGTTTCCTTCTCACCGGCCAGCGGCTCACTGGGCTCCGGCGGCAGTATCTCGGTCGCCGCTTTCTTCAACGGGAATGTCACCAGCTTGCCCAGCGGAACCAACACGACCACCATCACGTTTACCAACCTTACCACCGGTCTGGGTACCCAGACACGCGCCGTCCAGTTGGTCATGAGGGACCAAAATCTCACGCCGTCACCCGACTTTACCCCAACCCCACAGCCCGGCGGTCCGTTCAGCCCTTCCACCGCTTTCTACACCGTGTTCAACGGTTCCAACGCCATAACGTTGGTGGTCAGCAACACGACGGCCACCTGGCTGGGTGTCAGTGCCACCACGGTCAGTCTGGGGGCGTGCTCCAGCACGAATATTACTGTCTCCGTTGTCACCAATGTCGCCAATTCCCTGGCGGCGGGTAACTACACGAGCGTTATTGTTTTCAGCAACGCCACTACGGGGGCTGCCATCGACACACGCAATGCGCAGCTCTCCATCGGGGGTATTTTCTTCTGTGATGATTTTAGCACCTTCACTCAGAACACCACGCTCGTTCCCCAGCAGGGATGGACGGCTCTTGGAGGAAGCGTCAACGAGCCTTTTGTCACCAACAACGCCGTCTACGTTGGAGCGATAACCGGGCCGGCGGCTGCCGACGAGCCTTTCAAGAATATCCCAGTAGTTTCAAATGCCAACGCGAACGTGTTCGCGGCGATGATAATGACCGTCACCAGCGCTGCGCCGGTGACCACTGCCAGCCCGTCGCGCGTAACGACATTCTTTCAAAGCCAGAATGCCGGCGGGTTCGCGCGCGATTCCCTCAGCGTAAGGGATACGGGCACCGGCACGTTCTTCGTGTTCTGCATCCGCAACAATGGCATACCCGCCAATACGAACGTGTTCGGTACGGTCGCTCACGCCTACGGAACGGCTTTACGCGTAATCGTCCAGGGTCAAGACGGCAATACCAACTCGTATGTGTACGTGAATCCGGCCAGTACGACGCTGGACACCAACAGTGCGGAAGTGGCGATGCACTTGGTGAGCGGTTCCGACACCCACGTCGGGAGCTTCGAGCTCGGCAATACGTTCGCAGCGGCATCGGGCACAGCCGTGCAGCCGGGCGTGGCCTTTGGCAAGATCTGCATCACGACGAATTATGCGGATGCGGTTAACGATATTGCTCCCACCGCGCCCACGGATCCGTTTACGGTGTGGCAGGCGCAATACTTCACCGGCAGCTCCTTGAGTCCAGCCCCAGGCGCGGATCCACTGGGTAAAGGCATGAGCAACACCAATCAGTTCCTGGCGGGATTCAATCCCACCAATGCCTCGGCGTACGTCCATATCACCAGCATCTCCAAGACGAACAGTGGGACTGACATCCGGGTGGACTACCTGGGCGCCAGCGGCGACAGCAGCCGCACACCACCCTTGGCGAGCCGCACCAACGTGCTGGAGTTCACCACGGGCACGGGCGATGGCAGCTACGCGACGAATAACTTCGCCGGTGTCCAGACGAATATCCTCAGTGGTGGGGTTGGCCTTGGTACGGCTACCAGCTTTATCGAGACCAATGGTGCCACCTTCACGCCGTCACGTTACTATCGTGTCCGCGTGTTGGTGCCGTAACGTAAGACTCGAAATCAAAGGCGCTGGTGTTCTCAATCGAGGACACCAGCGCTTTTCTTTTAGTTTAAATGGGTGGGCTGGATCGCTCCCTCTGGCTCTTGAGGCGTTCACTGAGAGATGGAACAGGCAGAATCCAGCCGGCTGCTAGGGCAGGTCGGTCTGCCCCATGAGGTAACGGTCGCACTCGCGGGCGGCGCCCCGTCCTTCATGGAAGGCCCAAACAACCAGGCTTTGGCCACGGCGGCAGTCCCCCGCAGCGAAGACGCCCGGGATACTGGTCGTGTAGGCGCCGGGTAGCGCTTTCACATTGGAACGCTCGTCACGCTCGACGCCCAGTTGTTGGAGCAATGAGTCTTCCGGGCCAAGGAAGCCCATGGCAAGCAACGCGAGTTGGCAGGGCACAATCTTTTCCGTGCCGGCAATCTCCCTAGGGACGAACCGTCCCTTCTCATCCCTTTGCCATTCAATCTGGACGATTTCCACTTCCTTCAGGTGGCCGCGTTCGTCGCCAAGGAAACGTCTCGCGGTCATGCAATAAACACGCGGATCATCCCCGAAAACCGCTTCGGCCTCTTCCTGGCCGTAATCCAGCTTGTACACCTTCGGCCACTCGGGCCACGGGTTGTTCGCGGCGCGCTGGAGCGGCGGTTTCGGCAGAATCTCAAGCTGGACGAGGCCTTTGCAGCCGTGGCGCATCGCGGTGCCCACGCAGTCGGTACCCGTGTCCCCGCCGCCGATGACCATGACGTCCTTGCCCTCGGCGGAGATGAAGCCGCCGTTGCGATGACCGCTGAGCACGCTCTGCGTGTTAACGGTGAGGAATTCCATCGCGAAATGCACGCCCGGGAGCGAGCGGCCTGCGATCGGCAGATCGCGCGGTTTGGTGGCGCCGGTGCAAAGGACGGTCGCGTGAAATTCCTCCAGCAGTTTTTTCGCGGGATAATTCTTTCCGACCTCGGTCTGGGTGAGGAACTCCACCCCTTCCTGCGCGAGCAAATCGATCCGGCGTTGCACGAGGCTCTTGTCGAGCTTCATGTTGGGGATGCCGTACATCAACAGGCCACCGACGCGGTCCGCCCGCTCAAGAACGGTCACCGTGTGGCCCGCCCGGTTAAGTTGCGCCGCGGCGCAGAGACCAGCAGGGCCGGAGCCAATGACGGCCACGCGCTTGCCGGTGCGCGCCTTCGGCGGCTCGGCGGTGACCCAGCCTTCGGCCCAGCCGCGGTCGATGATCGCCACCTCGATATTCTTGATGGTGACGGCCGGTTCGTTGATGCCGAGCACGCACGAGCCCTCGCAAGGGGCGGGGCAGACGCGGCCGGTGAATTCGGGAAAATTATTGGTCTTATGCAGCCGCGCCAGCGCTTCTTTCCACAGCCCGCGGTAGACGAGGTCGTTCCATTCGGGAATCAGGTTATTGATCGGACACCCCGATGCCATGCCGCTGAGCAGGTTGCCGGTGTGACAGAAGGGAACGCCGCAATCCATGCAGCGCGCCCCCTGTTCCTGGAGCTTCTCGACGGGCATGTGCAGATGGAATTCTTTCCAGTCACGAATCCGCTCCTGCGATGGGCGGTCCGCCGGCAGCTCACGTTTGATCTCCAGGAATCCAGTTGGCTTGCCCATTTTTCCTACTGCAAATCAGTTCCCGCCGACGCGCGCCAGGCTTCGCGCGTTTTCCTCGAAGGCGGCCATGACCGCATCTTCGCCGCTCAGGCCGGCCTCCTTCACGCGCCGGGTCGCCTCGATGACCCGCTTGTAGTCCTTCGGCATGACCTTCACAAACTTCGGCGCCATTTCGTCCCAAAGCTTCAGGATGTTGCGCGCCCGCTCGCTGGCCGTGTATTCCGCGTGCCGCTGGATCATCGCGCGCACCTCCTGGATCTCCTCGGGATCTTCCAGTTTCTCCAGCCCGACCATCGCCGGGTTGCAGCGCTGCGGGAAATCACCGATCACATCGAGCACGTAGGCGACACCGCCGCTCATGCCCGCCGCAAAGTTACGGCCGGTCGAGCCGAGCACGACCACGCGCCCGGCGGTCATGTACTCACAGCCATGGTCGCCGACCGCTTCGACGACGGCGCGCACTCCGCTGTTGCGGACGCCGAATCGTTCGCCGGCCATGCCGCGAATGTACGCCTCGCCGCCCGTGGCACCGTAGAGCGCGACGTTGCCGATGATGATGTTCTCCTCCGGTACGAACGTGGAACCCACGGGCGGGTAGACGATGATTTTGCCGCCGCTGAGTCCCTTGCCCACGTAGTCGTTGGCGTCACCCTGGAGTGTCAGCGTCATACCCCGGGGCATGAACGCCCCGAAACTCTGGCCGGCGCTGCCCTTGAAATGCAGTTTGATGGTGTCCTCGGGCAGGCCTTCCGGCCCGAAGCGGCGGGTGAGTTCGCTGCCCGTAATCGTGCCGACGACGCGGTTCGTGTTGTTGATCGGCAGCGTCGCGCGGACCTGTTCCCGACGCGCCAGCGCTGGTTCGCAAACTTTCAGCAATAACTGTTTGTCGAGTGACTGTTCCAGCCCGTGGTCCTGGTCAATCTGGCGGAAGCGGCCCACGTTGGCGGCCACGTTCGGTTGGTGAAACACCTTGGAGAAATCCAGTCCGCGCGCCTTGTAGTGATCGAGCGCCTTCTTCACGTCAAGACAATCAACGCGTCCGACCATTTCGAGAATCGTGCGGAACCCAAGCTGCGCCATCAACTCGCGCACTTCCTGCGCGATGAAGCGCATGAAATTGACGACCGCCTGCGGGTCGCCGGTGAATTTGGCGCGCAACTGCGGGTCCTGGGTGGCCACGCCGACCGGGCAGGTGTTGAGATGGCACACGCGCATCATGATGCACCCGAGCGTGACCAGGGGCGCCGTGGCGAATCCGAATTCCTCGGCGCCCAGCAGCGCGGCGATAACCACGTCCCGTCCCGTCTTGAGCTGGCCATCGGCCTCGACGTACACGCGGCTGCGGAGATTGTTGAGCACGAGCGTCTGCTGGGTCTCGGCGAGGCCGAGTTCCCATGGGGTGCCCGCGTGCTTGATGCTCGAAAGCGGCGAGGCCCCCGTGCCGCCGTCGTGACCGCTGATGAGAATGACGTCCGCGTGCGCCTTCGCGACACCCGCCGCGACGGTGCCAACGCCGATTTCGCTGACGAGCTTGACGCTGATGCGGGCGCGCTCATTCGAGTTCTTGAGGTCGTGGATGAGTTCCGCGAGGTCCTCGATCGAATAAATATCGTGGTGCGGCGGCGGCGAGATCAGGCCCACGCCGGGAATGGAGTGGCGGATGCGGGCGATTACCTCGTCCACCTTGTGGCCGGGCAACTGGCCGCCTTCACCGGGCTTGGCCCCCTGGGCCATCTTGATTTGCAGCTCTTCGGCGTTTACCAGGTAATTGGCGGTCACGCCAAACCGCGCGGAGGCAACCTGTTTGATGGCGCTGCGCCGCCAGTCGCCGCCGGCGTCGCGCTGGAAGCGCTCTTCATCCTCGCCGCCTTCGCCCGTGTTGGACCGGCCGCCAATGCGGTTCATGGCGATGGCCAGGGTCTCGTGCGTCTCCTTGCTGATGGAGCCAAACGACATGGCGCCGGTGGCAAACCGCTTGACGATCTCGGCGGCCGGTTCCACTTCTTCCAGGGGAACCGGAGCCGGCGCAGTCTTGAAGTCCATCAGGCCGCGCAGCGTGCAGAGCTGGCGGCTCTGCCGGTCGATGAGATCGGTGTACTCCTCAAACGTCGCAAAATTCTGCGCCTGCACCGCGTGTTGCAGCTTGGCGACCGTCAGCGGATTGAACAGATGGTACTCGCCGCTGGCGCGGTATTGATAGTTGCCGCCCACGGCCAGCTCGGTTTCGAAGCCGGTGGCCGGACGGAACGCATGCTCGTGCTTGCGCCGCCCTTCTTCGGCCAACACAGCCAACCCCACGCCTTCGACCCGCGAGGGAGTTCCGGTGAAATATTTCTCCACCAGGGAGCTTTCCAGACCGATGGCCTCGAACAACTGGGCGCCGCAATAGCTTTGCAGCGTGGAGACGCCCATTTTGGAGATGACTTTGAGCAGCCCTTTGTTGATGGACTTGATGTAGTTCCGGAGCGCGTCTTCGAAGGATATCTCCGGTTGCAGGTCCTGCCGCTCGACCAGATTCTGCAAAGTCTCGATGGCCAGATAGGGGTTCACGGCGCTCGCGCCGTAGCCCAGCAGGAGTGCGAAGTGCATGACCTCCCGCGGCTCGCCGGATTCAATGACCAACGCCACCTGGGTGCGCGTGCGCTCGCGGATCAAATGATTGTGGACCGCCGTGAGCGCCAGCAGGCTGGGGATCGGCGCATAATCCCGGTCCAGCCCGCGATCGGAGAGGACCAGGACGGTGTAGCCACTGCGCATGGCCAGCGACGCCCGCCGCGACAGACCATCCAGCGCGCGCTCCAGCTCCCCTTCACCCCCCTCGGCGCGGAACAGCGTGGACAAGGTGGTGGCCAGAAAATCGCCCTGCGAAACGCGCCGCAAGCGTTCCAGGTCCTGATTGGACAGGATGGGGTAGGGCAGCTTGAGCGTGTGGCAGTGGCGCGGCGTCTCGTCCAGGATGTTGCCCTCGCTGCCGATATAGTTGACCAGCGACATGACCATGTCCTCGCGGATGGGGTCGATGGGCGGATTGGTCACCTGGGCAAACAGTTGCTTGAAGTAATGGAACAGCGGCTGCGGCTTGTCGGAAAGACAGGCCAGCGGGGTATCGGTTCCCATCGAGCCGACGGGCTCCTGCCCGGCCACCGCCAGGGGAGTCATTATGATTTTCAAATCCTCGTCCGTATAGCCAAAAGCACGCTGGCGGCAGAGGATGGTGTCGTGGTCGGTGGCATG